>DASQPY010000293.1:0-11462 GCA_035643735.1 Actinoallomurus sp.
GCCGGAGCTGGGTGGCGCGGTTGACGCCGCCCCGCTGTGCCTCGGTGATCTGGCGCAGCAGCGCGATCACGCCCGAGACCGCCGTACGCGTCGCGGCGCGCAGCTCACCGGCGCGCGAGTCGCCCGCGCCGTCGGCGGCGAACCACTCGCGCAGCGCGGTCCAGCGACGCTCCCATTCGCCGAGCCGCTCCCCGTAGGTCATGAACGGGCGCTCGTCCGCCTCGGCCGCGCGGGCGAGCAGGGTGCCCAGCCCGGTGTCCTCGACCTCGTGCACCGCACGGCCGAGCCGGCCGAGGTAGCGGTCGAGCTCGGCCATGAAGTCGGTCATGTGGGTGAGCAGGGCGTTTTTGTAGCGAAGGAACAGGTCCGGGGAGGTGTCGGTGGAGCGGACGATCTCCCCGAGCGTCACGTGGAACTGGGCCGAGCGCCGTCCCATGTCCTCCATCACGGAGTCCAGGCGGGAAAGGCGCCGGTAGACCTGCTCGGTCTCGCCCGCGCGGTTGGCCGCCGCGAGCGCCTTGAGGTCCTCCAGGATGTCGGAGAAGACCAGGCGTGAGAGGTTCGCGTCCTGGATGCGCGCCTCGAGAAGGTCCTCGACGGCCGTGTAGGCCCAGTAGCCCAGCTCGCTGAACTGGTAAACCGACTGGCGGTTGCGGTAGCGGACCAGGTTGCCGGCGCGCGACGCGTCGTCGAAGCGGTGGACCACGCGGTCCTCGTGGAGCGCGTCGAGCCGGCTGCGGAGGTTGCCGTCCAGTGTGGGCACGTCCTCGTACAGCTCGGACAGCTCGGTGAGCGCCGCCGCGACCTCGTCGCTGTCGACCTGTACGTGGTGCACGGCCCGTAGCCGGTCCATGGCACGCAGCACCCACAGGTACGCGACGTGGTCGTCACGGCGCGTGAAGTTGAAGAGCCGGAACCGGTCGCTCACCGCGAGTGAGTCCAGATCCAGCGCCCTGCGCCCGTTCACACATCTCCCCCGTCATCCACCCGACCAGGGAAGCCTAGGCAACACCACTGACAACTCGCGCCCAATCGGCTCTCAGCCGAACAACGGGAGGCGCTCGCACAGATGGAGGAGCAGGTCGCGCACCGTCCGGCCGGCGCATCCGGTCGGCGACGGCCGCGACCTTCCCCTTCCCGGAGGTGCGCGCGTGCGCGCGCTGCTGGGGGCGCTCGCACTCGTCCCGGGCGACGTCGTGGGCGAGACGCGGCTGCTCGAGACCGGCCTGGGACACGGGCAAGGGCAGCCGCCGCGCCCTGCAGTGCACGGTGCACCGGCTGCGTACGTGGCTTCTCGGCGGCCGTCCCGAGCGGCTGACCGCCGACCCCATCGTGCGGGCGGTGGAACAGGCCCGCATCGACACCGCCGGGGCGGTGGCCGATCTCACGTCACAAGCTGGGTCGCCCGGCCGAGTTCGTACCGGTCGTGGGGGCGGTGGCCGCAGCCGCCCCGTACGACGGGCCTCTGCACGCACGGCTCGTACGGCTGCCGTCGAGTGCGGCCGGCACGCCGAGGCCCTGCTCCATGTCGAACGGGTACGGCAACGGCTTGCCGACGACCTCGGGATCGCTCCGTCCGGCGAGGTCAGGAACGCCCATGTGGCGGCGCTGCAGGGTGATGACCGGTTCTGCCCCGTCCCGATGCAGCTGCCGTCGGACCTCCCGTGGATCCTGCGTGGTGTCACGATGACGATTCCGGCCGGCCGCGCGACCGCGCTGGTCGGACCGAACGGCGGCGGCAAGAGCTGGTGAAGCAGCTCTGCCGCTTACGCGGCGCCGTGCTCTGGGACGGCGCCGACATCCGGGAACTGCCCGTCGACCTGCTGCGCCGCCGGATCGGCACCGTCTTCCAGGACTACATGGCCTACGACCTCAGCGCCGCCGACAACATCGGGGTGGGGAACCTGGACGCGCTGGCCGACCGGGAGCGCATCGTGGCCGCCGCCCGCCGCGCCGGGTGCGACCCGGCTTTGGCCGCGCTGCCGCGCGGCTACGACACGATGTTCAGCCGAACAACGGGAGGCGCTCGGCCAGTGGTCCCAGCGCGATCCGGTCCCGCTCGGACGGCTCGGCACGGCCGGTCCCGGCGCGGGCGTACGTCACATCGTCCCAGGGCAGCGGCAGCGGCTCACCGAGCAGTCCGTCGAGCGTCTCCCTGACCACCCGCAGCGGCCCGGCCGACGGCAGGGGCCGGTCCAGCGCGACGACGAGGTCCAGATGGTGGATCGCCGCCTCGACCACCAGGGTCCGTACGAGGTCATTGGCGCGCAGCACGTGTCCCTGGGTCCGCACCGGAAGATCAGGGTCGGTGTGCACGGCGGCATACACGACCGCCTCGGCGGTCTCGGCGTAGCTGTCGAGGAGAGGACGCAGGCCGGGATAGACGCTCGCGCCGATCCGGACCATCCGCAGGCCGGCGCGCGCGCCGTCCGTACCCGGCCGCCAGTGCGTCCAGTAGGAGACCGCGTCGGTGTCGGGCGCCGTGCCGGCCGGGCTGGCGAGTGCCACCAACGCTCGTTGCGCGTCGCCGCGCAGGTGGAAGAGCAGGTCGCGCACCGTCCAGCCGGCGCATCCGGTCGGCAGCCACTCCTCCTCGGCGCCGATGTCGCGCAGAACGGCCACGACGTCGCGGTAGGCGGTGCTGAGCGCTTCCTGGTCTGTCATGGGCCCACACTCTCCTGATCACCACTGTGTCGCAATACGGCCCCGTACGTCGCAGTATGGGCAGATAAGGCTCCGCGATCGAGGAGGCAGGCTCATGGCCGGTACACCCCGCAGTCAGGACTGGTATTCGGGCACGGACCGGAACGCCTTCATCCATCGGGCCTGGATGCGGCGCGGTCTGCCGTCGAACGCCTTCGACGGGCGGCCGCACATCGCGATCGCCAACACCGCCTCGGACCTGTCGCCGTGCAACAGCCACCTCGGCGAGGTCGCGGCGAGCGTCAAGGCCGGCATCTGGGCGGCCGGCGGCATCCCCCTGGAGCTGCCGGTGCCTTCGCTGGGCGAGACGCAGCTGCGCCCGACCGCGATGCTGTTCCGCAACCTGGCGGCGATGGCGGCCGAGGAGATGATCCGCGCCAACCCCGTGGACGGCGTGGTGCTGCTCGGTGGCTGTGACAAGACGATCCCCGCGCTGCTGATGGCCGCCGCCTCGGTCGACCTGCCGGCGATCGTCGTGCCGGGCGGCCCGATGCTGACCGGCCACTTCCGTGGCGTGCCGCTGGGATGCGGCACCGACGTGTGGCGGCTCAGCGAGGAGGTACGCGCGGGCACGCTGTCGCAGGAGCGGTTCCTGGAGGCCGAGTCCTCGATGATCCGCAGCCGTGGCCACTGCAACACGATGGGCACCGCCTCGACCATGGCCTGCGTCGCCGAGGCACTGGGCATGACACTGCCCGGCGTGGCCGGCATCCCGGCGCCGGACAGCCGCCTGCTCGAACGCGCCCACGAGGCCGGCCGCACGATCATGGAGATGGTCGCCGAGGACCGGCGTCCGAGCACGGTCCTGTCGCGCGGCTCGTTCCTGAACGCGATCGTGGCGCTGGCCGCGATCGGCGGCTCCACCAACGCGGTCGTCCACCTGCTGGCGATCGCCGGGCGCGCGGGCGTCGCGCTGACCCTGGACGACTTCGACCACACCGGCGCGAAGGTGCCGCTGCTCGTCGACCTGCAACCGGCCGGGGCGCACCTGATGGAGGACTTCCACCGGGCGGGCGGCCTGCGCGCGGTGCTGGCCGAGGTCGCCGACCTGCTCGACGGCTCCGCCCTGATGGTGACCGGGCGGTCCATCGGCGAGGGCCTGGCCGACGCCGAGATCCACGACGAGACCGTCATCCGCCGCCGTACCGCACCGCTCCAGGAGGAGGCGGGCATCGCCGTGCTGCGCGGCAACCTGTGCCCCGACGGCGCGGTGGTCAAGCCCGCCGCCGCGTCGCCGTCGCTGCTGCGCCACCGCGGCCGCGCGGTGGTCTTCGACAGCATCGAGGACATGCGGGCGGCCCTGGACGACCCGGACCTGGACGTCGACGAGAACAGCGTGCTGGTGCTCCGCGGCTGCGGCCCGAAGGGCTACCCGGGGATGCCCGAGGTGGGCAACATGCCGCTGCCGGCGAAGCTGCTCGCCAAGGGTGTCCGCGACATGGTCCGGATCAGCGATGCCCGCATGAGCGGCACCGCGTACGGCACTGTCGTCCTGCACACGGCCCCGGAGTCGGCCGCCGGCGGCCCGCTCGCGAAGGTACGGACCGGAGACGTGATCGTCCTGGACGTGGCGGCCCGGCGGCTGGACGTCGACCTGCCCGAGGGCGAGCTGGAGGCGCGCGAACCTGCCTCCGGTGACTCCTACGCCGCCCCGATCCGTGGCTGGGAACGCCTCTACGTCGACCACGTCCTGCAGGCCGACAAGGGTGCCGACCTGGACTTCCTGACGGGCTCCAGCGGCAGCGAGGTCCGGCGTGAGTCGCACTGAGCCCCGGCGGGGAGCCCGCGGGTACGTTCCGCCAACCCTAGGACGGGGCGTCGTCCACAACTCGGCGGCGGGGGTCCTGCGGTGCGGGCGGTGCTGATAGTCATGGGTGTGGTGGGCCGGTGGAGGCGACCGGTCCGGGAGGAGATGCGACCTGTGGGTACGACCGTCGCCGCGCACCTCGCCGGCAGTCTGCGTGAGCACGGCGTACGCCGCGTGTTCGGGGTTCCGTCGGAGAGCTTCACGATGTTCATGGACGCGCTGCTCGACGAGCCCGGGATGGAGTTCGTCGCGGCACGCCAGGAGGGCGGCGCGGCCTTCATGGCGGAGGCGTACGCCGCCGCGGGCGGCGGCATCGGCGTCGTGCTCGGCGGGCGGGCGGTCGGTGCGTCCAACCTCGCGATCGGCGTGCACACCGCGCGGGAGAACTCCACGCCGATGCTCGTCCTCGTCGGCCAGGTGACCTCACGACACCGCGGCCGCGAGGCGTTCCAGGAGGCGGCGCTCGCCGACTTCCTCCGCCCGCTGGCCAAGCACGCCGTCGAGGAGGCCGATCCGCTGCGGGTGCCCGAGGCCGTTGCGCGCGCGCTGCGGCTCGCGGTCACCGGGCGTCCCGGCCCGGTCGCGCTGTCGCTGCCCGAGGACGTCTTCGCCGGTGAGGTCGACGATCCGCCCTCCCGGCCCGTACGGATCCCGCGTCCGCGCCCCGCGAACGCCGAGATCGCGGCCTTCCACGACCTGCTCTCCTCCGCCGAACGCCCGCTGCTCATCGCGGGAGCGGGAGTGCGGCTGAGCGGCGCGGAGAGCCGGCTCCTGGAGTTCGCCGAGCGGTGGGGCGTTCCGGTGATCGCCGCCTGGCGGCGCCACGACGTGTTCCCGAACGACCATCCGCTCTACGCCGGCCACCTGCAGCTCGGCGCGCACCCCGAGATCGTGCGGACCGTACGCGAGGCAGACGTCCTGCTCGCGCTCGGCACCCGGCTCGGGGAGATCACCTCGCAGCGCTACACCGTGATCGCGCCGTCCCAGCGCATCGCGCAGGTCGACATCGAGCCGGCCATGGTCGGCAAGGCCTACCCGGTGGAGCTCGGCGTCGTCGCCGACCTCACCGAGGCCCTGGACGCCCTGCTCGCGGCGGGGCCACCGCCCCGCGAGCCGTCCGCCTGGGCACGCGAGCGCCGTACGGCCTGCGAGCGGGCGATGTCCGTCCCGCCCGAACAGCACGACGACCGGGTGGACAACCGGCAGATCATCAGAATGCTGCGCGAGGCACTCCCCGGTGACGCCGTGCTCACCAACGACGCCGGCAACTTCGCGGGCTGGCTGCACGCGTTCTTCCCGTTCCGCGAACCGCACACCTACGTCGGCGCGGCCTCGGGCGCTATGGGGTACGGCCTGCCCGCGGCGGTCGGCGCCAAGCTCGCGCATCCGGACCGGACCGTTGTCTCGCTGTCCGGCGACGGCGGATTCCTGATGACCGTTCAGGAACTGGAGACCGCGGTACGCCTTCGGCTGCCGATCGTCTCTCTCGTCTTCAACAACAACATGTACGGCACGATCCGGATGCACCAAGAACGCAGATATCCGACCCGGACCATCGGCACCGACCTCGGCAACCCGGATCTGGTCACGCTCGCCGGATCATTCGGCGCCTTCGGCGCGCGGGTCACCGCCGACGCCGAATTCCCGGCGGCGCTGCGCGAGGCGCTGACCCAGGACCGCCCGTCCGTCATCGAGATCCGTACCGATCCGGAACAGATTTCGGTATGGCGCACCATCACCGAACTCCGCGACGGAAAGTGACGGGCAGACCGTTACGGCGGGTAATCGCCAGAGGTATCCCCTGGGGCCAAAATGGCCTCCCGTGTCCTCAGAAAACCCTAAGCGCGGCATTCAGTGATGGATAGTATGATGCCCGGATTGTGCGGGGTCGATCCCATGTACGGCTCGAAGGTTCTCTGTGTTGAGTTGGCATGGTCTGCAGCAGAGTTGGGGTCACAGGGTGCAGCGCAGGATGAATGTCACACGATCGGGTCGTTGGGTCGCTCCCGTCGCGGCCGGGATGCTTCTCACGCCCATTGCGGCCTGCTCCTCCAACGGCAGCGCAGCCAGCCAGACGGCCGCCAAGGCACCCGACGCCGCTACGACGATCACCCCGGCGAACGGCGCCACGAAGGTACGCCCGGACAAGGGCGTGCAGGTGACGGCCGCCAGCGGGGTGCTGGACCAGGTGACCGTCCAGAGCGGCGAGCGCAAGGCCGAGGGCACGCTCTCGCCGGACAAGAAGAGCTGGACCAGTAAGTGGACGCTCAAGCCCGGCGCGACCTACACCGTGACGGCGACCGCGAAGAACGCGGGCGGCAAGGTCACGACCTCGACGAGCAAGTTCACCACGATGAAGGCCTCATCGTCGGTCAAGGTCAGCGACGTGACGCCCTCGGCGCGCGAGAAGGTCGGCGTCGGAATGCCGATCACCATCAACTTCGACACTCCGGTCGCCAACAAGAGCGCCGTCGAGAAGGCCCTGGAGGTGCGGTCCACCAAGCCGGTGGAGGGCGCCTGGCGCTGGATCACCTCCCAGCAGATCATCTTCCGCACCAAGAGCTACTGGCCCGCGCACACCTCGGTGTCGCTGGTGGCACACATGTCCGGCGTGCGCGCGGCGTCCAAGGTGTACGGCACCAAGGACTTCACCCGCACATTCAAGATCGGCGCCTCGCATATCGCGAAGGTCAGCCTCAAGACGGACAAGAGCAAGGTCTACGTCGACGGCAAGCTCGCCAAGACCATTGCGGTCAGCGGCGGAATGGGCGGCGGCGACTCGCACGGCAACGACTTCCGCACCACCAGCGGCGTCCACCTCGCGATGGGCAAACTGCCCGAGGTCTGGATGACCTCGCCCAACGTCAAGAAGGGCGAGTCGGGCTACTACCACGAACTGGTGCTCAAGGACGTACAGATCAGCAACAGCGGTGAGTACCTCCACCAGAGCCCGGGCGAGTACGAATGCCTCGGTAACCGCAACTGCAGCCACGGCTGTGTCCGTCAGACGGTGGCCGGTGCCCGGTGGTTCTACAACATCAGCCAGCGCGGCGACATCATCAGCATCTCCGGGACCTCGCGGAAGCTGGAGTGGAACAACGGCTGGGGCTACTACCAGATGCCGTGGAAGACCTGGGTCAAGGGCGGCGCCCTGAAGAAGCCCGTGATGACCGTCGCGACCGGAGGGGCCACCACTCCCCCGGCCACCCCGCCCGCGACCACGCCGCCCGGCTCCCCCACCCCCGCGCACAGCTGAGGGTCCCGCGACAATAGGAGCTGGAGTGTCACCGCCGGGCGACGGGTCCGGCGAGCCGGCTTGAGGGGGACGCCATGACGGCTACAGTTCACGTTCTGACCTGCGGCTATGCGGGTGACCGTGTCGCCGGCACGGTCACACTGATCCACGACGGCGACCTGGTGGCCGTCGTGGACCCGGGCATGGTGGCGGACCGGCGGCTGATCCTGGATCCGGTCGCCGAGCTCGGCTTCGCCGTCGGGGACGTCACGGACGTGGTGTTCTCCCACCATCATCCGGACCACACGCTCAACGCCGCGCTGTTCCCCGCGGCGCGGTTCCACGACCACTGGGCCATCTACTCCGGAGACCTGTGGGAGGACCGGGACGCCGACGGGTTCGCGCTGTCGGAGTCGGTACGCCTCATGCGCACGCCCGGCCACACGAGCGAGGACATCACGACACTCGCCGAGACCGGCACCGGCCTGGTCGCCGCCACCCATCTGTGGTGGACCGCGGATGGGCCGGAGGAGGACCCGCGCGCCGAGGACCTGGCCGCGCTCCGCGCCTCCCGCGAGGACCTGCTCCGTCTCGACCCCGCACTGATCATTCCTGGGCACGGGGCACCGTTCGCGCCGCGGGCGTGACCCGCGCGTGCCGCGCGGGGTGACCGGCGCCTGTCCGGTCACGCCCGCGCGACGCGTGTTCACGGTGTCAGGGCGGCGCCCTGCGGTTGCAGTCGTGGTGGCGAGAGCCGGTCGCCGCGGTCCACGAGCTTCAGGCAGGCGGCGGAGGACACCCCGAGAAGGACCAGCACGAGCCATGGCAGGCTCGCTACCCGCATGCTCTGGGACAGGCTGATCGCGCCGGCGCTGACCAGGTTGCCGAACACCCCGCCGAACCCTGACAGCAGGTTGTTCACGCTGTAGTACGTCCCGATCACCCGGCCGCCCGAGAGATTGGCGATCGTGGCCATCTCGAACGGATGCAGCATCATCGACCCGATGCTGAGCGTCGCGGCGCAGACGAGGATCGGCATGAGCCGGACGACCGTGGCGCCGTGCAGCGGCGGCAGCATCATCGGGACGAACGCCAGCCCCATGACGATCAGGCCGCGGACCATGGCCTGACCCGGCGTCCAGCGCTTCTCACACCAGGTGATCAGGCGGACCTGGAAGGCCAGACCGAGTACCGCGGAGATCACGAACAGCGCGGTCATGCCCGCGTGGCCGCCGGAGATGCGGCGGATCTCCAGCGGCAGGCCGAAGGTGACCTGGAAGTGGAGCGCGTACGAAGCGAACATCGTCGCGGCGAACGCCAGGAACGGCCGGTTGCTCAGTGCCTCACGCCAGTCCGCCCAGATAGGCCGGGAGGAACCGGTGTCGGGCCCGACGACGGCGGGCAACATACGCCACTGCGCCGCCGCGAGCGCGAGCAGAATCGCGACCGCCGTCAGGCTCACCGCGCGGAACCCGAAGTGGACGAGCGGGATGCCGACGAGCGGTCCGACCAGGACCCCGAGACGGCGGCAGACGCTGAAGACCGCGAACGCGTCGACGATCCGCTCGCTCTCCTCGTGCGCGAGGTAGGCGCGGTTCGCGGGAATGAAGAGCGCGCTGGCGACACCCGTGATCACCGAGGCCGCGATCAGCCACGGCAGGCTCGTGAATATCGCGAACATCCCGCATCCGCCGGCCTTCAGCAGGCAGCCCGCGACGATCATGGGCTTGTAGCCGATGCGGTCGGCGAGCGTGCCGCCGATCACGAAGAGCCCCTCGCTGAAGTGGCGCAGGCTCATCACGATGCCGACGATCCAGATGGCGACTCCGACGCCGTGCACCAGATGGTCGGCGAGGTAGGGCGCGAGCATGAGAAGGGCGATGGACACGCCGATCTCGTTGATGAAAAGGATCTGGGCGGGCCGGCCGAATGACCTGAACTGCCGCAATGTGGCGATCACGCGGCACCTCCGCACCGGCCCGGCTCGCGGGTCGGCGACCGTCCGGGGGCGCCCCCCGTCCGGTCACCCGGACGCGCCCCCGGCGGTAACGCCGGCGTCGCCGGCCGTCTCGCGGTCGAAGATGCCGGTCTCGCGGCCGGCGCGCCCCGCGGACATCGCGTCACCATGGGCGCGGGCGGCCCCTCCCGGACAAGATGGTCGAGTACTCTCCCCGACATTCGTGCTCCTATCGGATGGCATGGCGGACCGGGGGCGAGTCCTGCGATGCCCCCGATGACCTGCGCTGATTACTTTCAGTAGCCCACTACTCTTAGTAGTGGGCTCTTTGCCATGCGTGAGGAGTAGCGAAGCGGGTCGAGCGCACTTCCCTCCAGGAGACATCACCGTTCACACCAGCACCAGGAGTACTCAGCGGCGGCGTACCAGCAGCATCGCCGCGTCGTCGGTGATCCGCCCGCCCACGTGTCGCAGCACGTCGGAACGCAGGTCCGCCAGCGCCTGCTCCGGGTCGGCCGCCTTCAGCAGGCCGGAACGGTCGGCCAGCGGGTAGAACCGCCCCTCTCCGTCGCGGGCCTCGACCACCCCGTCGGTGTAGAACAGCATCCGGTCGCCCGGCGCGAACTCCACGGTGTACGGACAGGGCCGGACGTCCACCAGCTCGGTCAGACCGAGCGGCGGCGCGACGTCGGCCGGCTCGGCGAAGACACCGACGCCACCGTGGCTGAGGACCAGCGGCGACGGGTGCCCGCAGTTGAGCAGCGTCGCTGTGTCGCAGTCGTCGAACTCGGCCAGCACCGCGGTCACGAACTTCTCCCCGGACAGCTGACGGCTCAGCGCGGTCTCGATCCGCGCCACCACGCCGGTGAGCTCGGGCTCGTCGTAGGCGGCCTCGCGGAAGGCGCCGAGCACGGCCGCCGCCGTCTCCACCGCCTCCAGACCCTTGCCCTGGACGTCGCCGACGATGACGCGGACCCCCGACCGGGTCGAGGCGACCTCGTACAGGTCACCGCCGATCCGGGCCTCGGCCGTCGCGGAGGTGTAGCTGACCGCGACATGGACCGGTCCGACGCGGCGCGGCACCGGGCGCAGCAGGACCTGCTGCGCCACCTCCGCGACGGATCGCACGTCGGCGAGCACCCGCTCGCGCTTCTGCCGTCCGGAGCTGGCGAAGACGCTCGCGACCGTGATGCCGGCCAGCATGGCGAGACCCAGGGCGTTCTGCCGCTTGCCGAGTGAGTGGTGGTAGGAGCTGAGCACCACGCTCAGGAGAAGCGCCGCCACCCCGACCAGCGCGGTCCGCCGCATGCCGCACCACAGCGCCGCGAACGCCGGGCCGAGCGCGAGTAACGGCCGGAACCTGACCTCCGGGCCCGCCAGTATGTCGCTGAGACCGACCACGGCCATCGCGACGAACGGCAGCCACCGCAGCATCGGCCCGGCCCCCCCGGATCCCCCCAGATCGGTGATGACGCACCCCCCTGCCCCCCAGCAGTCCCTTGCGCAGGATAACGGCACTCCCACGTCGGACCGTGTTCTTTCCGTCACACGGGGTCCGGCGCGGCTCAGCGCGCGGGAGGCCTGGCCGGCGCGGTGTGCCGAGCGGGCGAAGCGGCGGTGCCGCGACTCGACGTCCGGTGGAGTTCGGCCAGCACGCCGATGGTGCGCTCCTGTTCCGCGGCGTCGCCGAAGGGTGTGGCGACTAGTTCGGTCACGCCGGCGTCCGCGAGGCGGGCCAGTTCGCGGGCGACGGTGTCCTC
>DASQPY010000294.1:0-2055 GCA_035643735.1 Actinoallomurus sp.
GCTGCCGGTCCTGGTCACCTCCGTCGTCAAGACCGGCGGTGACGGGCAGCCGCTGCTCGTTCGCACCACCGCCTTCGACGCCCGGGACCGCCGGGCGTACGAGACCGAGCTGTTGCGCGCCCGCCGCGAGGCCGAGCAAGAACGCGAACGCCTCCAGCGCCTGGCCAGGACGCTGCAACGCACCCTGTTGCCCCCCGCCCTGCCGACCGTGCCGGGCCTGGACGTCGCCGCGCACTATCACATCGCCTCCCCCGACGAGGTGGGCGGCGACTTCTATGACCTCTTCCCCCTCACGGGAGAGACCTGGGGATTCTTCCTCGGCGACGTGTGCGGCAAGGGAGCCCCCGCCGCAGTGGTCACCTCGCTGACCCGCTACACCTTGCGCACGACCGCCGTCCACGATCCCGACCCGGCCCGGGTACTCCAGCACCTCAACGCCGTGATGAACAGCGAGGACCACGGCGACGACCCGCGTTTCTGCACCATCATCTTCGGCGTGCTCACCCCGGATGCCGGCGGCTTCACCGTCACCCTGGCCGGCGGCGGCCATCCGCCGGCCCTGCTGCTGCGCGCCGACGGCACCGCCGAGTACCTGCCCACTCCCGGCGGCGAGCTCGTCGGCGCCCTGCCCGACGTCCACATCGCCACCACCAGCGTGCGGCTGGCCCCCCGCGACACGCTGCTCCTCTACACCGACGGGCTCACCGAGGCCCGCGTGGACACCGCGGGCGGCCGGTACGGCGATGACGCGCTGCTGGAGTTCGCCACCGCCTTGGGACCGACGACCGCGCACATCGCCGGCGCCGCGCTCTCCGAGCTGCGGGACACGTTCGGCGACGGCCTGGACGACGACGCCGCCATCCTGGCCATCGGTGTCCCCGCCCTGGCCGCCCCCGGCGACTGACGGCTCGCGAGGTCACTAGCCACGTACGGTCTCGTGATCATCCCTGGGCGGTGGGGCGGATGACGATCCGCGAGAGCTCCCCGACCAGCGCCCGGGTCTGCGGGTCGTCCGGATGGTGGCCCGCGTTGAGGCGCAGGGCATGGACGACGTTCTCCGTCAGGGTGGCCCGTTCGGCGAACACGTCCCGCGCCCGGGGGTGCTGGAACAGCACCCGGGCCATGTCGGTCATGCGCGAGAAAGGAGAGAGCAGCGCGGCGGCGAGGGGGTCGTACGGATCACTATCGGGAGAGAATCGCAATTCGGCTGCCCTTACTAAATTAAACAATTTATGATATGCTTCGAATTTGTAATCCTTTATGGTGTTAATGTTTATCGGGTGCTGACCGATGAACCTCATATCGCGACCCGCGACCTGCCCTACAACGACCTCGACGTTCGGCTGACCGGCGTACTGCACTGGGACGAGGCGCAGGACGGCCCACGACCCGGGATACTGCTCATCCACGGCGGAGCCGGCCTCGACGGGCACGCACGGGAGCAGGCGCATCGCTACGCCCAACTCGGCTACGCCGTGCTCGCCTGCGACATGTACGGCGACGGCGTCGCGGGAGACCGCGAGCGGGTGATGGCATGCGTCACCGCCCTGAGCGACGACCCGGCGTTGCTCGTCCGCCGGGGCCAGGCCGGCCTGACGGCCCTTTCCCACTGCCCGGAGGTCGGCGAGGAGATGGCCGCCGTCGGCTTCTGCTTCGGCGGTATGGCCGCGCTGGCGCTGGCCCGGTCGGGCACGAGCCTTGCCGGCGCCGTGAGCATTCACGGCAGCCTCGCGACCAGCAGGCCCGCGGAGCCCGGTGCCGTCGCGGCGAAGGTGCTCGTCTGCCACGGCGCACTGGACCCGCACGTCACCATGGACGACGTCGGTGCGTTCACCGCGGAGATGACTCGTGTCGACGCCGACTGGCAACTCGTCGTCCACGGCCGTGCCATGCACGGCTTCACCCACCGGCACGCGGTGGCGGGCGCGATGCCCGGTGTCGCCTATGACGCGCTCGCCGATGAGCGCTCTTTCGCCGCCACCCGCGCGTTCCTGGCCGAAGCGCCGGCGTCGCAGTACTAGGGGACGACCCCCAGTCTGCGCGGGTCGTTGGGGT
>DASQPY010000295.1:0-2184 GCA_035643735.1 Actinoallomurus sp.
TACGCCGAGCGCCACCCAGTTGCGGGTCAGCGCGGCGAACGCCAGCGGGATGACCGCGCCCGCCGCGACGTACGGCACGATCGCCATCCCCGGGATCAGGACGGAGGAGAGAGAAGAGATCCGGTCCACGCCGGCGAGACGCGCCACCGCCCACAGGAGCCAGCAGGCCACCAGGATCCAGGTGATCATCGCCATCCCTCGCCGCCGGGTGGCCGGGCGTACCGTCGAGTCGTCCTGCGCGGTCGCGAGTTTCGTCATTCCGCTGTCCCCCAGTCGCCGCCCGTAACCCCTGCCCTACTGTGCACGACGAACCTGAGTCCGGGGTTCAGGTTCGCGCGTATACCGGAACGCATCTTGGAGTGATTGCCACGAGGCGGCCCGAACGCCCTGCTGTCAACCGAATGTGACCGGAAGCCTTACTCGTCCTGTCTGACGACGCCGCAGTACACGGGCCTGCGAAGGGACGGACGGCGGGGGGAGGATGATGGCTTCTTTACCACAGAGCAAGGTTCTGAGTCATATAAAGATCGCGTTGACCTGCACTCTCCTCTCTCCTGTCTCTTTGGTCGCAGCTGGCAGAGACGGCTACAGTTCCGCTCTATATCCACCCATCCATCGCGAAAGAGGACAACCGTGAGCGGACGGCGCCGTAAGGAGATACCCCCGGACGGCACGCCCGACGACGGTCGGTCCGGCCGGCCGGTACCCCCTGGACAGGGGAACTCCGGCGCCACAGGTCCGTTCGCGCCACCGCCGCCGGGGCAGGGCCCACCGCCGGGGCAGTACGGCGGCGGACGCGGTCGCGAGCCGTACGGCGGCTACGGAAACGAACGGAACGACCCGCCTGCGAGCGGTGGATACCAGGGCGGCCCATCCGATGACCGTCCTCCCGGTCCCGGCCGCGAAGCTCCCGGCTACATCGGGCCCGGTCTCGGCCGATCCGGCCTGGGCGGCCTCGGAGGGCCGGGTCTCGGCTCCGGGTACGGCAACCCTGGCTACGGAGGCGGTTCCGGCTACGGCAACCCTGGCTACGGCAACCCCGGCTACGGCGATTCCGGTTACGGCGCCCCCGAACCGGGCGGACCGGGCCGAGGAGGTCAGGGAGGCCCCGGCGGCTACGGCCCCGGCGGCTCCGGCGGCTCCGGCTCCGGCGGCTCAGGTTATGGGGGTTCGGGCGGCTCCGGCCGTGACGACGACGACCGTGACTTCGGCCGCGACGACTTCGGTCAGGGTGGACCCGGCTCGACGCCCAGCGGCGCGGGCCGGCGGCGTGCGGTGCGCCGTCGTTCGCTCAGCACGCTGATCGGCCCGCTCGCCGGCGCGATCGGGCTGGCCATCCTGCTCGGCGCGGGCGTGTACGCGCTGGCCGGCAGCCGCGGGTGCGGCGGCGACGCGATCCAGCTCAACGTCGCGGTGGCCCCGGAGGTCGCCCCGGCCATGAGCCAGGTCGCCAAGTCGTTCGACGACGCGAAGCACTCGGTCGACGGCAGGTGCGTCCAGGCCAAGGTGAAGGCCTCCGACCCTGCGGGGATGTCCACCGTCCTGTCGGGCAGCGGCTCCGTCCCGGGCGAGATCAACCCGGATGTCTGGATCCCCGACTCCTCGCTCTGGGTCACCGTCGTCCACAGCACGCCCCAGGGCGCGTCGCGCGTGAGCACGACGCCGACCTCGGTCGCCAAGACACCGATCGTCGTCGCCACACCGCGGACGTTCGCCACCAAGATCCACAACCAGGGGATCCGCCCCACCTGGGACATGCTGCTCAAGGCCACGGACGCGCTCTCCGCCGGCGCGGTGACCAAGAACGACATGCTCCCGGCCAACTCCGTGCACCTGCAGATCCTCGACCCGAACCTCAACGCCGGCGGCATGGCCGCCGTCGTCATGACACACCAGCTGCTCCAGGGCGACCCGAACGCGGCCCCGATCTTCACCCAGATCGTGCGCAACGTACAGAACAGCCTCTCGCCCACGACCCAAGCGCTGTTCGCCAGCTTCCACCGTGACCTGCACGGGCGGTCTCCGGTGCTGATCGTCCCCGAGCAGGCGGTCTGGAAGTTCAACCACGGCAACCCGGCGACGCCGGCCACCGCGCTCTATCCCAGCGAGGGCCTGCTCAGCATGGACTATCCGTTCACGCTCGCCACCTCCGACAAGACCAAGGTCCGCGCGGCCGGCCTGCTC
>DASQPY010000296.1:0-8300 GCA_035643735.1 Actinoallomurus sp.
GACCTTGGACAGCTCTCCGCTGTCTGCCAGTTTCTCCAGGCCGAACTCGCGGATGGTCTCCAGCATCCGGTAGCGGGTGCCGTCGAACTGCAACAGCGACCGGTCCACCAGCGCCGTCAGGTCATCGAGAGAGCCGTCCGCGACCACCACAGCGCTGTCCAGGCCCACATCTCCGGGGAACGCCGCCAGCCGCTGCGCGAGCCTTCGTTCGTCCGGGGTGAGCAGCTCCCAGCTCCAGGCGATGACCGCGCGCAGCGTACGGTGCCGCGGCAACGCCGTCCGTGTACCCCCGGTGAGCAGGCCGAACCGGTCATCCAGTCGTACGGCCAGCTCATTGATGGCAAGGGAACGCAGCCGCGCGGCGGCCAGCTCGATCGCCAGCGGCAGCCCGTCCAGTCGGCGGCAGATGTCGATGACCGCCGCGACGTTGCCGTCGTCGACGGTGAAGCCAGGCCGCACGGAACCGGCGCGATCCGAGAACAGCCGGACGGCGGGCCGGGCCAGCGCCTGCTCGGCGGAGGCGCCGGGATCGGGGAGGCCGAGTGGCGGCACCGGGAACAGGGCCTCGCCGTCGATCCCCAAGGGCTCACGGCTGGTGGCGATGATCCGCAGGTGCGGACAACGGCGCAGCAGATCTCCGGCGAGACGTGCGGCCGCGTCGATCAGGTGTTCGCAGTTGTCCAACACGATGACGGCCTCGGCGGACGACAGCGCCTCGACCAACCGGCTCACCGTGTCACGCGGCCTGGCCGGCGTGTCCAGCGGACTGGTCTCGCGCAGGCCGAGTGCGCCGGCCACCGCCTGGGGTACGTCTTCGGGATCGCTCACCTCGGCGAGCTCGGTCGACCAGATTCCACCGGACAGGTTCTCGTCGAGCCCGATGGCCACCGCGGTCGCGAGCCGGGTCTTGCCCACCCCGCCCGGACCGACGAGTGTCACCAGGCGATTGTCGGTGAGCTGTGAGGTGATCCGCGTCTGTTCGGAGGTCCTGCCGACGAGGCTGCTCAGGCTCGCCGGCAGGTTGCCGTGCCGCCGTCGCCGTCGGACGTCCTCGGCTCGCAGTACGGCCAAGTGCGCCTCGCGCACCTCTGGTCCCGGATCGCTGCCGAGCTCGTCGGCCAGCAATCGGCGGAAGTCCTCATAGGCGGTGAGCGCCTCGGCGGGCCTGGCGTCCGCGTGCAACGCCCGGATGAGGAGGCCGCGCAGTCGTTCCCGCAATGGGTGCTGCGCCGTCAGCTCCTCCAGCTCGGCCACCAGGTGCGCCGCCTCCGGTCCCGCCGCGAGCTCGGCGTCCACGCGATCCTCGATCGTCCCCAACCGCAGCTCTCGCAGCCGTACGGCGACGGCCGCCGCGTACGGGACATCGGCCACCTCGGCCAGGGGCTCGCCCCGCCACAGCCTGAGTGCGTCACTCAGCAGACGGCCGGCGTCGTGCGCCCGGCCGTTCCGCAGCGCACGCCGCCCTTCTCCCGCCAGGTGCTCGAAGCGCAGGACGTCGACGGCCTCCGCCGGCAGGTCGAGGCAGTAGCCCCGATGAACCGAGCGCACCGGGGCTCGGTCCGGCAGGGCCCGGCGTAGCCGCGACATCAGCGACTGGAGCGCGTGCGCGGGATCGCTGGGCCCGCCCTCCGGCCACAACGACTGCGCCAGTGTGTCCGCCGTGACGACACGACCCGCGTCCAGGGCCAGCCGGATCAGCAACGCGCGCAACCGAGCGCCTTCGATCTCGACGACCCGGCCACCGGCCACCACCTCGAGCGGGCCCAGAATCCCGATGCGCATGAACGCCACTGTGTCACCCGCCCGGTGGGCACGGTACGGCGCTGGGGCCGGCGTTCGTCATGTGTGACGGCGCGTGCGGAGGCAGAAGCCGGCCAGGCCGGCGATCGTGAACGCGGCGGCCCAGACCAGGCCGAGGCCGAGGTGGCGCCACAGAGCGGTGTGCCCGAGTGATCCGCCGACCGCGAACTGCATCGGGGCGAAAGAGGGGAACCACTGAAGGATGGGTTTGTTCGCGAGCGGGTTGCCGAGGGGGTTCTGCAGGAACGTGTCGGTGAGGCCGATCATGATGATGAGGAAGAAGCCCTCCAGATCGTTCTTCACCAGGACGCCGAGCAGCAGACCGAAGGATCCGTAGGTGAGGGCGATGACGCCGAATCCTGCGAAGATGGCCGACCATCCGGCGGGGCCGGGCCGCCAGTAGGCCAGGAGGACGGCGGCGGTGTAGCCGGCCACGGCGGTCGCGACAACGGCGATGGCCAGGACTTTGGTCGCGATCAGGGTCGTCTGCCGGTACCCGGCGAACACGAGACGTCTGTCGAAGGTCATCGACTTGCGGATCGCGTCGAAGACCGCGAATCCCACGATCATGGTGACGGCGTTGAGGCCTGCGCTGATGAGGGTGAGGTGCCCGCCGTCGACGGCGAGAATCTGGCCGGTGGCGAAGAGCCGGAAGGTCAGCGGTCTGTGCCCGGCCATTATCAGGAGGTACCAGACAGGGACGAACATGATGAGCAGGAGCGTGGCGAACCGGTTGCGGGTCTGGTTCCGTACGGCGAATCTCAGCGCGGTCGGGAACTGACCGAATGCCGCCGGGCGGCCACCCGCCGGCTGGGCGGGGGACTGGAGCAGGTCAGATGCCGGCATGGTGGTCCTTCCCCGTGGGCTCACGACGAGTGAGACGGCCGTCGACGATGTCGGCGAGCACGTCGTAGCGGTCCTGTTCGAAGACCAGATGGGTGATGATCACGATGGCCCTGCGCCGGGAGCGCAGATCGGCGACGAGCTCCCAGAACCGCAGGTAGGTCTCCCAGTCGAAGCCCTGGTAGGGCTCGTCCAGGAGGAGCACGTCAGGGTCGTGCAGCAGCGAAAGCGTCAGGTTGAGCTTTTGCCGGGTGCCGCCCGACAGCGTCCCGGCGGCCTGCCGCCGGAACCTCCGGTAGCCGAGCAGGTCCACCAGCTCATCGGCTCTGCGCAGGTCGGGGATGCGGTGGGCGGCGGCGAAGTAGCGCAGATGCTGGTCGACGGTGAGGGTGTCGTTGACCACGGGCTCCTGCGGGCAGTAGCCGAGCGTCCCGCGGAGCCGGACCTCGCCGGCGTCCACTCTCAGCGTGCTGGCCAGGGCCTTGAGCAAGGTCGACTTTCCCGCGCCGTTCTCGCCGACGACGGCGACGAGCTGTCCCGCCTCGACGGTGAGGTCGGCGCCGCGCAGCACCCGGCGCCTGCCGTAGGCCTTGTGCACGTCCCGGGCCTGGAGCACGGAGTGGGGTCCGGCGGTCATTCAGGGCCTCCTTCGGGTTGCGCCTGAGACGTGTCGAGTAGTCCGCCGCCGTAGACGGTGAGCACTTCGCCCACCCAGCGGCTCATCCCCTCTCCAGTGAGGGGATCGAAACCGAGCACGTCGGTGAGGTGATCGCGGAGCAGCAGCAGGGCCAGGTCGTTGACGAGGAGGAACGCCGCGCGAATCGCGGGGTCCGACCCGGGTGACGCCATGCCGGACGCGACGAGGGTGTCCAGAGCCGCCCGGCTGAGATCGAACAGGCGGCGGAACAGCCGGCGGCCGGTATCGCCGTCGGCGAGCAGCAGCCGGCGCAGGTACGCCGGCACCGGTGAGCCCGGCGGCAGGTGCCGCGTCATCATCTCGGCCAGCGTTCCGGTCGCCGCCGGGTCGTACAGGTCCGGAGCGCTGTCGGCGGTCATCTCGCCGAGCATCGCGTCGAACAGTTCCAGCACATGAAGGTCGACGGCGTCGCGCAGTCCGTCTTTCGAATCGAAATGGTGCACGACCAGGCCCGGGGACACGCCTGCGGCGGCGGCGACCTGCCGTACGGTCACCGCATCCGCCCCGTGCGCGGCGAACAACCGAAGCGCCTCGTCACGAATGACCGCACGAGCGGTCCGGTCACCCGGCTTTGAACGCATGTTCAACATGCTAAACAAATGTTCAATCGTTGTCCAGTGCAACGGTTGACCACGCTCAGACGAGCAATGGCAGGGCGAGTCCGTACAGCAGGATCAGGACAGCGGACTCCGTACGCGTCAGCCGGTGGCCGCGGGCCAGGAGCACCCACGCGACGCAGGCGACTCCCACCATGACCGCGTTCACGGCGAACGGGCCGGTCGCCGGTCCGCCACGGTTGGTGAAGGCGATCACGGCTCCGCCGGCGAGGCTGTTGAAGAGATTGCTGCCGAGCAGGTTCCCGGCGACGAGGTCGCTCTCGCCGCGTCGCTGAGCCTGGATCGAGGTGACGAGCTCGGGCAGTGATGTACCGAGGGCGACGAGGGTGAATCCGATGACGTGCTGGGAGACTCCGAGCCGGGCGGCGACCTCGGCGGCGTTGGTCACCAGGAGCTCGGCACCGGTCAAGGTGCCGGCCAGTCCCAGAAGGGCCCGCGTGCCCTCGCGCATGAGGCTGTGCCCGGCGATGCCGTCCACGAACTCGGCGGCCTCTCCGGGAAACGGGTCGCCGGGCTTCGTACGCGAGGTCCGGATCAGCAGCGTCACGGCGACGACCAGGACCGCTGCCAGGACGAGGCCCGCGGCCAAGCCCAGACCGGGCAGGAGGAACACCGCGAACAGGGTGACGCCGCCGACGGCGAGGGGCGCCTCGCGGCGTACCAGCGTGGAACGGACGGTGAGTGGGGCGGTCGCGCCGGCCAGGCCGAGGACGAGTGTGAGGTTCAGGACGTTGGAACCGGTCAGACCACCGATGGCCAAAGCGGTATGGCCGGCTCGGGCGGCGGCACCGGACACCAGCAGTTCGGGTGCGCTGGTACCCAAGCCGATTATCACGATCCCCACGACGACCGGAGCCACTCTCATCCGGGTGGCGAGGCGGGCGGATCCGAGGACCAGCTGATCCGCCGCGACCGACAGCAGGACGATGCCCGCGACACCGAGCGCGACGGTGATCAGCATTGCGGTGCCTTCCGCCTGGTAGGGGGCGTGGGGGACGTTCTCGCGATCCGGACCTCAGGGTGCCGTGCCGTTTCCACTGGGGGATCGTGGCCGGGTGAAGACGGCGGCGAGGTGGGTGCGGTCGTTGTCGCCGGACAGCAAGACGACTTCGTCGCCGGCGCGCAGCCGGGTCTCGG
Organism: Actinoallomurus sp.; assembly: GCA_035643735.1. GTDB lineage: Bacteria > Actinomycetota > Actinomycetes > Streptosporangiales > Streptosporangiaceae > Actinoallomurus. Next base: position 5,095 of record DASQPY010000296.1, read on the forward strand.
CCTGGATGGGGACCAGATTGTCGTCGCGGACGATGAAGCTGATCCAGGTGTCCTCGCCGAGCGGCAGGTCGTCGATCGCGGAGTTCGCGGCGGGGGATTCGGAGGTGACCCGGAATCGCGACAGGCCTTCCGGTTCCTGCTGGAAACGCACGCCGAGGCTCCAGGGCTCGGGTTCGATGGTGCGCAGTGGCACTTGGAGTTTCCGGGCCAGGTAGGGCACCATCCCGCCTTGGATGATGACGGAGAACGCGACGACGACGAAGATGATCTCGTAGACGCGAGCGGCGTCACCTACCCCGGCCTGGACGATGAACGCGCCGAGCAGAATCGGTACCGCGCCTTTCAGGCCGGTCCACAGCACGAAGCCGCGTTCGCCGAACCGGAGCCGTATCGGCCAGAGCAGTACCCCGACGAGCAGTGGCCGGATCGCGAAGGTGAGCAGCAGGGCCAGCACCAGGCCGATCAGCCAGGCGCGGCCGTCGGGGAGATCTCGTAGTCGGATGGTGAGCCCGAGCATGACGAACGCGACGATTTCGGCGAGGCTGGCCAGCGAGGAGTGGAAGCCTTCGATCTCGCGTTTGTAGGGGGCGCGTTCGTCGCCGATGAGGATGCCGGCGACGAACACGGCCAAGAAGCCGGAGCCGTGGGCGACGGTGGCCAGCCCGTAGATGGCGAGGGCGCAGGCGAGAACGCGCAGCGAGTACAGCCCCTCGCTGGGCAGCGGCACGCGGCGCATGAACATCAGCAGCGCCAGTCCGCCGGCGGCGCCGATGGCGACACCGATCGTCATCTGCAGGCCGAACTCCCACGCCACGTCACCGACGGCGCTCATGCCGGTGCCGGTGGCCATGAGCAGGGCGACCAGTAGCGCGATGCCGACCGGGTCGTTCGCGCCGGATTCGCCCTCGAGCAGGACGCCGCTGCGGCCGGTGATCTCGCGTCGGCCGAGCACGGAGAACACCACGGCCGGGTCGGTGGGGGCCAGCGCGGTACCGAGCAGCAGCGCGATCCGCCAGTCGAAGGAGAACAAGACGTGGGCGGCGAGAGCGACCGCGCCCGCGGTGACCAGCGTGCCGGCCACACCGATCCAGATCGTCGCGACGGCGGCGGTACGGAACCGTCGCCAGCCGATGTGCATGCCGCCGTCGAACAAGATGATGGCCAGCGCGATCGTGACCACCTGCTCGATCGTGCCGTATGACAGCGCGCCCAGGCGGGGCCACAGATCGGAGGCTATGGCCGCGCCGATCAGAAAGAACGCCGGTGCGGGGATCCGTAGCCGCTCGCTGACCCGGCTCGACAGCACCGCCGCGACCCCGACCAGCGCGGCGAGCAGGATCGCCAGCCCGAACGATTCGACCGCGCCCATCAGCGCGTGCCGGTGTTGGGTGCGCATGGCTGGAACATCGGGAACCCTCTTTCGTCGGACGACAAAGACCGTCGCCGACCAGGCTTCCCGGCACACCCATGGTTACCTTAACGCGTTTTTAACACCTGATTGCCCGGCATCATCCGCACATGCCGCCTAGTGGGGCGGCTTCCCTGCGATGTGGCGCGTAGACGGGCGAAGAACATCTTCTGTCCGCCGTCGGCGGTCCGCACGGTGCGTAGGACGGTGAGGGCGTAGGTGAACGTCGGCCGGTTCGGTGGACAGGCCGCGCAGCAGCGATCGCAGGCCGGTCGACCGCGGTGACCTGATCGATTCCGAGATGGCGGCACACCATTGAGCCACCGTCACTCAGTCCCAGTCGATGGAAAGGGCGTCGCGGGTCGCCACCGCGGCGGATGGTTCCTCGCCGGCGTCGGTGAAGGCGCGTAGTGCGGTGACCAGGCCGGTGCGCTGGTCGGCCGGCATGCGGGTGACGATGGCCGCGATCTCTCTACGGCGATGCGCGGTGACGTCGTCGACGATCCGGTGCCCAGACCCGGTCAGGCGTAGTGCGATCTCGCGCCGGTTGGCCGGGTTGACCCGGCGGTCGATCAGGCCGGCGGCGGCGAGCCGGTCGGCCATGCGCATGGCGGTCGAGGAGTTGACGGCCAGCCGTCCGGCGAGGCTGACGAGTTTCATCTCGCCGTGGGTGGCGAGCACGACGAGCATCCGGAACTGCGGCAGCGTCACCTGTTCCTCGACGGCCGTCAGCGACCGGGCCGAGATCGCCACTAGCAGACGGGACGCCGTGAGCACCGCCGAGGTGACCGCGTCCACGTCGTCCCTGGGCGGCTCGGCGTCCCATGCCGGCTCGGGGGCGTGCTGTGCCATAGACCTGTTCTACCTGGTGTACGAAGCAGGTGCGTAACGTAACCATTGCATAATGCAAGAGTGCCCTACTCGAAATCTCCCCGCAGACCCCGTTCGTCCGCCGTGCCGCCTGACGGCGCCATTCGTACACAACGTGGTGCGACAAGCCTGGTCACCGCCTTGCGCGAGGCTCAGTGGGGCCTGGTCGTCCTCGCACTCGCTGTCGGCGCCGGTGCCGGCTTGGGCGCGATCGTGTTCCGGTGGCTGATCCAGACCTTCACCCGTCTGTTCTCCGGACACGCCGACTACTCGGCCGCAGGGCACAGGTGCGTCATCCGGCCGAGTATCTGCTGTACGCCGCACTGGGACTGGCCGCCGGCGTCGTGGGTGTGGGATTCACCCGCGTCCTGTATCTGATCGAGGATCTGTGCGACTGGGCGTGGCGGGGGCCGGAATGGCTGCGCCCGGCCGTCGGGGGCCTGCTGCTCGGGGGTGTGCTGCTGGTGCTGCCACAGATGTACGGAGTCGGCTATCCGGTCCTGGAGAACGCGATCGGCGGCCGCTACGTCGTCGGCTTTCTCCTTCTGCTGCTGGCCGGGAAGATCGTCGCGACCAGCCTGACCATCGGAATCGGTGGCTCGGGCGGTGTCTTCGCCCCCAGCCTGTTCATGGGAGCGATGTTCGGCACCGCGTTCGGCCTGCTCGTACAGCACCTGGGCTTCGCCGGTCCGCCGGGCGCGTACGGACTGGTCGGCATGGGCGCGGTGTTCGCCGGCGCGGCCCGCGCCCCGATCACCGCCGTGATCATCATGTTCGAGCTGACCGGCGAGTACTCGATCATCCTCCCGCTCATGCTCGCCATCGTCTTGGCCACGCTGGTCAGCCGGGTGCTGTCGGGCGACACCATCTACACGCTCAAGCTGCGGCGCCGCGGCATCCACCTCGACGCCCACACACCGGTCAACCC
>DASQPY010000297.1:0-2164 GCA_035643735.1 Actinoallomurus sp.
AGGGTCCGTACCGCATCGACGAGACGGCCGAGCTGGCCCGCGCCGGGCGTGCGGGCGGCAGGGCGTTGCCCGCACCCGGCGACCTCCTGGCGGCCGGCCGCCAGGCTCTGCGTACGCGAGGACGGCGCGCGTTCACGCGGCTCGTCTCCGCCCGCTCCGACGGCGACCTCGAACGCGGGTTCGGGCCGGCCGCCCAGCGGGTCTTCTTCGCCGCCATGGTCCGTGCCTTCGACCCGAAGATGGCCATGGGGTTCGAGGGCGAGATCGAGTTCCGGCTCCGCCGCGTGGGCGAGGAGACGCCGTGGACCATCGAGATCCGTGGGGGCCGGGCGAGCGCACGGGCGGGGGCGGCCAAGAACGCGGTCGTCGGCATCCGCAGCGGCGCCGCCGACTTCCTCCGGCTGATGGCCGGCGAGGCGCAGCCGCCCGCGCTCGCGCTCGACGGACGGCTGGAGATCGACGGTGATCTCGCGATCGCGCCGCGCATCGGGGAGATGTTCGGCGGGCCGTCGCCGTACTGAGCTCGACTGGCATCACGAATCCGAAAGGTCACCGGTCGGCTCCTCCGCGCTCTGGTCAACCCCAAATCCGTAAAATTCAGTCCGAATCCTCAAGCACGTTGCCAACCGTTCACAGGATGACCGCGTCAGTTTCATGTACGCCGCGGTGCGTTCGCGCGTACGTGAATTCGGGCAACGGAGGACACTGAATGCGAAACTCGTTGATCACCGCTGGCCTGGCGGTGTCCATGCTCGTCGCCGGTTCGGCGTCGGCGGGTGCTGCGGCAGGTAGCGGCTGGCGGGTCACCTACGTGAGTCCCGAGACCGGCTATGACGACTTCGGCCTCTATGACGTCACCGCCACGAGCGCGAACGACGCGTGGGCCGTCGGGTCGACGATGCAGGGAGCCGGTGGCGGAGGCGCGCTGGTGCGCTGGAACGGCAGCACCTGGAACGCGGTCACGGTTCCCGGCAGTACGGGCTCGTTCCTCAGCGTCAGCGGCTCGTCGCCGAAGAACGTCTGGGTGATGGGCGTAACCGCCGACGGCGCCAGCGCCGCGTGGCACTGGAACGGCACCTCCTTCACCTCCACCTCCATCGGCAGCTTCTTCACCTCCGACGTCGCCGTACTGGGCCAGAAGAACGCCTGGGCCGTCGGGAACGGCGGGTCCGACGACGGCGCCGAGGGGAAGGCCCTGCACTGGAACGGGAAGACCTGGAAGAGCGTCATCACGCCGATGACCGCGCGCAGGATCGGCGCGGTCTCGGCGAACGACATCTGGGCCGTGGGCGGGAACGACCAGCCCACCGCCATGCACTGGGACGGCACGGCGTGGACCACGTCCGACCTGCCGCAGGTCCCGATCCCGGAAGGGGAGAACGGCTTCTCCTACTTCAACGACGTCGTCGCCATCTCCCCCAGCAACGTCTGGGCGGTCGGGCGGCTGTACTGGGGCAGCGGCGAGGAGCTCCGCTCCGGAGAGCACAACCGGCCCGTGCTCATGCACTGGGACGGGCAGGCCTGGAGCCTGCGGCTCGGCCCCGAAGGGGACTTCCCGCTGAGCGCGGCCCCGGACGGCAACGGCGGCATCTGGTACTCCACCATCAACAAGTCCTTCGTGCACATCACCAAGGGCGGTAAGACCACGACCGTGCCCGTGGCGACGGTCGGCGAGCGGGAGACGCCCGAGATCCGGCAGCTCGCCCACGTTCCGGGCGGTCCGACCATGCTGGCCGTCGGGGAGGTCGCACCCGCGCCCGGTGATGACGAGTCGTGGGATGCCGTCATCGAGCAGTACCGCTGACAGACCGGCCGCAAGGGAGAAGATCGATGCGAAGAACGTGGACGGCGTTCGCCGTGGCCGTGGCCACCGCGGCCGCGGTCACGACGGTGGGCGGCGCCCAGGCGGAGCCCAGGACGAAGACGCCCAAGGCGCCTACCTGGGGCGTCGCCCAGACCAACACCCTGCCGGGCGAGGACGGGATCAAGGCGCTCAGCGTCGCCCCGACCGGGAGCACGTGGGCGGCCGGCTACCAGGCGGTGGGCGGCAAGAGCGTCCCGCTCGTCCAGCACCTGCTCAGCGGCAAGTGGACCACCGCCAAGAGCCCGAGCAGCACGCTGGGTGAGATCAGCGCGTTGTCGGCCTCGTCGAGCAAGAACGTCT
>DASQPY010000298.1:0-9428 GCA_035643735.1 Actinoallomurus sp.
CGCGCGCCAGGTGCCGCGCGGCGGCCGGTAGCGCCGCCGTCAGGTCCGGTGCGCGCAGCAGCAGCCCGGCGAGCTCGGCGGAGAGGGTGGCGTCCCTCCACGCGTCGACCTTGACGGCCAGCAACCGGGCGAGCGCGGAGACGGCATTGGCCAGCAGCGCGATGACCAGGAAGATCGCAAGGGTCGCCAGGAACTCGGCCGCGGTGGGCCGTAGGCTCCACGCGGGCCCGGTGGCGAACAGGCCGAGGGCGATGACGCTGGCCGTTGCGGTAAAGAGCCCGAGTCCGAGACCCCACCAGGACGCGATCACGAGCGTGCCCGGCAGGTACACCAGATCCAGCGTACGAACGGGAGTGGCGTCGGGGAGCAGAGCGACCAGTGAGGTCTCCGCGACGATGAACAGCACCGCGGCGAGGACCCCGATGGTGAAGCGGGGATGAGTGCGACGCTGGAGCAGCACCAACGGACTCAAGCGCATAACACACTTTATCTACGACCCCAAATGCGCGTTTGGGACACGTGGGGCAACTAGGAGCGGTGGCTCACCGGAGGTAGGAGGCGCCGTTGAGGTCGATCACCGCGCCACTGGCCCACAGCGAACCGGGAAGCGCGAGCCAGGCCACGGCGGACGCGACGTCGTCGGGCTCGGCGACGCGGCCGAACGGGCTCTGTGCCCGTATGCCGTCTCCGGCCGGCCCGGCGAGCAGCGGCTCGGCCATGTCGGTACGGATGAAGCCGGGCGCGACGGCGGCGACGCCGATGCCGTACGGCGCCAGGGAGACCGCCAGCGACTGGGCCATCGAATGCACCGCCGCCTTGCTGGCCCCGTACGCGGGCGCGGTGGGTTCGCCGCGATAGGCGCCACGCGAGCCGACGTTGATGATCCGTCCGCCCTCCGGGCCCTCCGGCCGGGTGCGCAGGTGGTCGACGAAGCACCAGGTCACGTTCGCCGTGCCGTGAACGTTGACGTCGATGACGCGCCGCCAGCCGGCGCGCCACTGCTCGTAGGAGGTCGAGGCGATCGGCTGGTCGGTGTGGATGCCCGCGTTGTTGACGAGGACGTCCAGGCCGCCGAGCCCGGAGACGGCCTCCCCGACGAACGTCTCGACCTGCTCGGGATCGGCGATGTCGCCGCTGACGACGATGTGGCCGCTGCCCGGCAGACCGGCCACGACGCCTTCGGCGGCGGCGATGTCGGCCCGGCAGTGGACGGCGATGGTGAGCCCGGCCGCCGCGAGGCGGGCGGCGACCGCCGCGCCGACGCCTCGTGATCCACCGGTGACGAGAGCACGCTGTCCGGTCACGTCCTACCTCCTACGTTCGACCGGTAAAGCTACTGCACGTCCCGGTAGCGCCAGGTACGCGGGATGGAGTTGGCCGGTTGCCGGCCATCAGGCGGGCCGTCGGCCACAGGAGCACCATTAATGGCGTAAACCTGCAGTAGAGGGGGTTTTAATGGCAGGATTTGTTAGCCAAAGGTTCGGATGGGGCGCCTGAGGCCTTGCCTTCCCTCAGTTCAGCAGGAGGACATGTGGCCGGCTGGCCGAGTATCGAACGAGCCGAGGACCAGTGGCTCGCGCAGGCGCTGCGCTCCGGCGACGCCGCCGCGACGGCTCATCTCTACGACGTGTACGCGGTACGGCTGTTCGACTACTGCCACGTGCTGCTCCGTGACCAGGAAGCCGCGGCCCTGACGCTGCTCGATTCGATGATCATCGTGCAGGAGCGCATCGGCGATCTGAGGGACCCGCGGCTGTTCCGCGGCTGGCTGTACGCGGTGACGCGTGAGGAGTGCCTGCGCCGCCGCGAGCAGTCCGAGGTGCCGGCCGAGCGGCGGCGCGCGGCCGAGGCGGGGGGCCTCGAGACGGACGAGGCGACCCGGCGGCTCGTCCACTCCGCGCTGCTGGTGCTGAACGGCCGGCAGCGTGAGGCGCTCGACCTGGCTCTGCGGCACGAGCTGGAGCCGCCCGAGCTCGCCGAGGTCATGCGCATGGCGCCGCAGGACGTCTCAGTGCTCGTCGCACAGGCCCGTCACGACCTGGACGACGCCTTCGCCGCCGTGGTGGTCGCGACGGCCGGGCGCGAGGACTGCCCGAGCGTCTCGGCGCTGGCCGGCCCGCAAGGCCGGCGGCTCGACGCGGAGACCTGCGGCAAGCTCGCCCGTCACATCACCAACTGCCCGATCTGCGGCGCGCGCGGCAACCGTAAGGTCGCGACCACGCGCCTGCTGAGCGCGATGCCCTACGCGGCGATCCCCGCGGACCTGCGCGACCGCGTCCTCAGCGTCGCGGTCGACCCGCAGTTCGCGGACCTGCGTGCCACGATCGTCCATCGTGCCGAGCCACCGGCCGAGGTCGAGCCCGAACCGGAGCCGCGCGACACCTCCCGCTTCTGGCCCGTCGCGGTCGCGGTCACCGTAGGTGTCCTGATCATCGGCGGGATCCTGCTGGTCCTGCCGGGCTCGGGTAGCCAGAACACCAGCAACAACCAGGCCATCGCGTCCAGCCCCGGAGACCTTCCCTCCGACGACGCCTCTCCAGAGGACTCCGGCGCGCCGCGGCCGAGCGGTAGCGCCACCTCTCCCACCCCGACGCCGTCCGGTTCGAGCGGTACCCCCACGGCCACGCCGACCCCCAAGCACAGCACCCACGGCCCGAAGGGGCGGACGACGTCGGCGGCTCCGCCCCCGCCGGCCCAGCCCGCACCGGGGACGCTGGCGGTCTCCGGCTGCACCATGCACGGCTCGCGCAGCTGCACGGTCACGGTGTCCGCGCAGGGCGGCCCGGTGAGCTGGAGTGTGACGGGTGCCAGCGGCGGCGTCAGCGCGAGTGGCGGCGGCAGCCTGGAGGCCGGCCAGTCGACCGGCGTGAGGGTGAGCCGCGACGCCGGCATCTGCATCGGCAGCGGGAGCGGTTCGGTCTCCTTCTCCTCCGGCGCGAGCGCCTCCGTCCGCTGGTACTGCTGACCCGGCCGGGCGGACTCCCGGCCGGGCGACTTCTCCACGTCGGCTACGGGCCGCTCACCCGTACGACCTGGTGGCGGTACCTCGTGTCCTTCCCGTCCGGCCGGTAGTGGTTCTCCACGTTGCCGGCGATGTCCACCGAGAACCACTTCACCTCGGTCGTCCTGCTGACGGTGAGTGCCTCGGCTCCCTCCCGGAGCCCCGCGGCCTGGAGCTTCGGTGACTTCAGCGTCGGCCGGCTGCCGTCGAGGGTGTAGTAGACGGTCGCCGGCTCGCCGACCTCGAAGGTGAACTTCGTGCTGCCCGGACTCCGGGCGGTGACCTCCAGGGTGGACCGTGGCGCCTTCTTGTCCTTCTTGTACGCCAGGGCGACCTCGAGGATCCCGATCTGGCCGTTCGCGAACTCCATGGCCTCCTCGTGGCCCTCGGCGAAGTCGGGCTGGAAGCCCACGGCGTTGAACTGGCCGGTCTGGGAGTCGTACTTGTCGGCGCCGACCTCGAAGTCCCAGCCGATGATGCCGTGGTTGTACCAGACCTCATCCGCGCTGTTGCCCGCCGCCGAGTACAGGACGTCGGTCACCGGCCCGGTCCGGCCCGGCCAGATGGCCGTGCCGCGCCACTGCTGCACCTTGCTGAGAATGTGGTCCGAAGCGGACCAGAAGTAGGTCTCGGTGCCGAGGTCGACCGGGGGCAGCGTCTGACGGCCGTCCAGCTTGTAGGCCCCGGGCGGCCACATGAAGTAGCCGCCGTACGAGTGGGTGTTCATCGCGAACTTGATGTTGGGGAACTTCTTCGTGAGCCAGACCTCGTTCCGGGGTTCCGGCTCCGACAGCTCGCTCGGTCCGGCGTACACGTCGTTGCGGCAGCTCGAGGACGCGCCGCTGTAACCGTCGAACAGGGAACCGACCGAGAAGTTGCGGTTCAGGTCGACGCCCCATGAGTTGCGGCGGGCGGGATCGGAGTCGGCCGGGCCGCAGTAGTCGGTCATGTTCCGGCGCTGGAAGTTGTAGTCGTACATGCTGTAGTTGGCGCCGTCGGGGTTGATCGACGGGACGATGAAGATGTCGAGGTTGTCGACCAGCTTCCGGGTGGCCGGGTCCCGCTGGTAGTTGCGCAGCAGGCGCTCGGCGGTCTCCACGCAGGTCAGCGGGGTCACCCATTCGCGCGCGTGCTCCTGGCAGTAGATGAACACCCCGGGCCGGGAGCCGTCGAGCTTCGTGCCGATGCGCAGTGCCTGCATCCGGAACGGCTGACGCGCGACGCTCGCGGGCGCGTGCAGATCGTCGGTCAGGGCGGTCGCCGCCGCGGGGGAGACCACGCCCGTACCCGCGCTGCCGCGGTAGGTACTCGCGGTCAGCAGCTTGGCGGCACCGGCGTCCGCGCCGAGGGCGGCCACGACCTGCGCGGCGGTGCTCGTGACCTGGCCGGACTCGTCCGTGGCCAGCTTGACCACGACGCTGTCTCCGGTCACGGACACGGTGAGCGGTGCGCCGGCGGTGCCGGGATTCTGCAGGGCGACCGAGATGTCGTTCCCACCCTCGGAGCCGTACGCCTTGGAGGTCACGTAGAGGGTGCGGTCGTCGCCCGCGCCGAACTGCGCCTGCGCCGCCCGCCGGTAGCCGTTGGTCTTGTAGGGCAGGTCGATCAGCCGGCTGAGCTTGGGGAACTCCTTGGCCAGCCCGTCGATCCGCTGGTAGACCTCTTCCGGATCCATGTAATGGTCGACGAAGTCGCTCACGTAGTGCGGGTTCGGCCTCGTGCGCGGCCCACCCAGCCACTTCGTCACCGTCACGGTGACGGACCCGCCGCTCGTGCTGGTGATCCGCGCCCGGCTGGGGGAGACGCTCACCGGCAGCGGCGCGTTGAACCGGTCGTACATGTACTGCCCGTCGTCGGTGAACCGCGACATCGTCGCGCTCCCGCCCGAGCCGATCTCGGTGCCCGGCCCGCTGTCCCAGGCGACGGTGAGGACGTTGGTCGCGGAGGTGTCGCTGGTCTTCACCTCGACGCTCAGGAACCGCTGGCCGTCGGGAAGGCTGGTGAACCACTCGGCGCGCAACGGGGTCAGGGTGTCGGTTCCCTGGGCCTGTGCCGCCAGCGAGCTCAGCGTACGGTCCCGCTGCCGGCGCACCTGCGCGGCGTCACCCTGGTCGGAGACCGCGCCACGGACGTCGAAGCCCCGCGCCCGCAGATCCTTGGACTCCTGCGGACTCAGGACGACGTGCACCTCGGTGCCGTCCTGCACCGGCCGGCTGTACTCGGCGAGGTCGACGCCGAGAGCCTGGAGCCGGTCGAGAGCGGCCCGGTCGGGGACGACGACGCGCATCAGCGCCACGCCGTCCTGCTCGTAGCTGGACTTGCGATCCGGCGGCACGCTACCGGACTGCGACGCCGCGCTGCTGGAGGCGAGCAGCGGCAGCAGGGCGAACATCAGGGCAATGGGGAGAACGACCCACTTCCCCCGCCATTTCCCCCAGGTCGGCGTGCGTTTGATCGTCATCGGGGCCTCCCGGTGTAGACGAATTGGACTGACGTAATGCCGAAAGACCGCCAAATGGATAAACGAGAAGTATTCACTCTTTTCGTGAGAAACAAGTCAAGATATGGCAGAGGCCAGGGTTGGCCAGCGGGGAGGCCGGCGACCCACCGCCGGGCATGCCGAAGCGCCGCGAAGTACGGCCTGGCCAGCCTGCACGGATCGTCGCCGGACGGCGGTGTGGTCGGCTACTCGCTCGGTGGGGGCATCGGCTGGTACGGCCGGTCGCTGGGGCTGGCCGCCAACAGCGTGACCGCCGTCGAGCTGGTCACCGCGGACGGCTCACTGGTCCGGGCCGACGGGCAGCACGAGCCAGAGCTGTTCTGGGATCCACTCATGGGCCCGTGCCGGGACGTAGCGCCGAAGATGTCGGCGAACCGTTCCGGTTCCCGGCGCGAAAGCCGGATGGTCTCAGCATCCGTCGCGCCGGTACCGGCATCCTCGAGCACCCCTGTCACCGCCGTCATCGATGGCTCCGGTCGTCTCAGGGGGTCCTTCCTCAAGGGTGAGTGGTCATCCTCCCTTCGCCGACCGGCAGAGAAACGTTCGCGATGGTCTCCGAACCCGCGTCACGCCACGAGTGAGCGCAGCGGGATGCCCGTGTCGTGCAGGTCGCGGACCATGTCCCGCAGGAACGGGTGCTCGTCGGCGGACAGGCCCCTGGGGTTCGGGATCGTGATGTACGCCGAGCCGCCGGCGACCGAGGACTTCGCCGTGTCGGTGTAGTGGCCGATGACGGCCCGGGTCCGGGCCAGGTCGGCCTTGGCCACCTGGACGGTGATGGGCCGCCATTCGCCACCGAGATCCGCATGTACCGGGGCCTTCGCCGCCGCGGCTCGCAGGGCGTCGGCGCCGGCTCCCGGAGTCGCCGGCACCGCCTTCTTGACCGATGTGCCGGCGAGCAGCGCGTTGGCCATCAGGTGGATGCCGTTCTCGTTGTAGGCGCGGAACAGCGGGTCGAAGGCGAAGAGCACCGCGCTGCCGGCGCCCGCCGGCTCATCGACCACTGCCGCGGTGCCCTTGAGCGCGTCGGCCCCCACCGTGTAGCCGTTGGACCAGAACGTGTCGTCCGCCGGGTAGGTGAGGACGTTGGTGCCGGTCCTGGTCGGCGTCAGGATCGGGTCGGAGTTGTTGAACTGGAAGTCCTCCCGCGGGCGCCCGAGTGCCACCGGGCTGGTCGTGTCAGCGTCGACCCGGAAGTGGGAGCCGATGACCGTGTAGTCCTCCGGCGGCGTCTTCTCGGTCGTCGAGGTGAGCCCGGCCGTCCGCGCGACGCGGGTGCCCTCGTTGCGCATCCCGACGTAGGTTCCGCCCTTCTCGACCCAGGCCTTCAGGTTGGCCAGGCCCTGGGGGGTCAGACCGGCGTTCGCGCTGTTGCCGTCCGGCATCACCAGCACGGTGCGCCCGGTGAACGCCGCGGTGCCGCCGTTGATGTCGGCGGTGGTCACCGGAGTGAGGCCGAGGCCCCAGCGTGACCCGAGGACGTAGCGCGTCTCGCCGTAGGACCCCGACGTGGTCGAGATGCCGGTGCCGGCGAAGAGACCCACGTCGGGCCTGCGCAGCGCGACTCCCGAGGCGGGTTGCCGGCGTCCGTCGACCGTCACGCCGAGCGGACGGGCGAGCCGGTCCAGTGCGTCCGGGGCGATCGCCGTGGCGGGCAGGCTCACGGCCCCGGTCTTGAGATCCCGGGTGAGCGCGATGCCACGGCCGAGCAGCTTGAACGTCAGCTCGGACGCGGCGGCGGAGTCCAGCGGATAGGTGTACGCCCCGCCGGCGGAGGGCCGGGAGCCGATGCCGCCGTCGATCCGCGTGACCCGGTCGGCCCTGGGCGTGAGCCGATCCCCGGTGTAGACGGTGTCGACGCCCGAGAGCAGCGGGTTACTCCACGAGGAGACGTCGTAGAAGTACGGGAACGGCACGTACGGATCCTCACCGATCAGGGCCTGGATCCAGTGTTTCTGTGGCTGTGCCATGGGGATCCAGTACGCCCCCGCCGGGACCTTGAGGTCCTTGGCGCTGCGGCCGCCGAAGATGCGGGCGTTCGGTACGGTGATCGCCTTCGTGAGGCGGTACACCTCGACGTCCATGGAGCGCAGCCGCTCGACCAGCCGGCGCGTGTCGCCCAGTTGGCGGTCGGGCAGCAGGAAGTAGGACCGGATCTTGATGTCCGGCACCGGGAACTGGACCTCGTTGGTCGGCTGTACGACCTCGTTCGGCTCGAGCGCGCCGTCCTTGCCCTCGTCCAGCGCGTCCTTCCAGATCTTGTAGTAGCCGCTCAGGATCTCGTGCTTGTTGCCGGCGGCCCAGCCGGTCGTGGCCCACTGCGTGTTGAACTGCTGCTGGACCCGGTCCTCGACCGCGGAGGCACTGCCCTTCTCGAACGTCATGCCGGCGGCGCCGAATCCGGTCGTCGGCACCGTGTCGCCGTAGCCCATGTAGAAAAGGTCGTAGGACTCGTAGTTGAAGTAACACTCCGTCGTGACGGCATCCCCGCAGGCGCCGTTGTAGCCGAAGCCGGCCGCGTTCGCCTTCCCGATGCGGTTGATCCAGTCGACGTCCTCGCTCGCGATCTCATGGTGGATCGGGTCGGCATTCGGCGGGAAGAAGTACTGAGTACCGCCCATCTCGTGGGCGTCCACGTAGACCTGCGGCGGATATCCGCGCATCAGCGCGACCTTGCCGTCGGTCTCCGGCTGCGAACGCGCGAACCAGTCGCGGTTCAGGTCGAAGCCGTAGTCATTCTGCCGGCGGCCGGAGTCGCGGCCTTCCGGGTTCTGCGTCGGGACGATGACCGTGACGAGATTCGCATTGCGCTTCGCGACGTCACACGACAGTCCGCCGGCCAGCTCGTACAGCGTTTTCAGCGCGGCGTCGCCGCCGCTCTTCTCGCCGCCGTGGACGTTGCCCGTCACCCACACGATCGCCGGAGTGTCCCGGGCGATGCGCGCCGCCTCGCCCGAGCTCAGGGTACGAGGGTCGCGCAGCTTCCGGATCCGCTTGGCGATCTCGTTGAGCTCTCCGGGGCGTACGTGCTTCCCGTCGGAGACGATCGCGTACGGCAACGACTGCCCGGACGCACTGTGCGCCATCGTGCCGGTGACCACCCGGTCGGATGCCTTCCCGACGGCCTCGACGTAGTTTCGGATCTCTTCCGTCGTGACCACACGTTGCTGGCCCTTACCGAGGGGAAAGCCGAAGAACTTCTCGGGACTCGGTACCGAAGAAAGATGGCTGCTCGAATCGGGGCTGCAATTCTCCTGGGAGGCGGGGGTCGCGTCCGCGGCCGGGCCGACCAACGTCAGCGCGGAGGCCGTCAATGTCAGAGCCGCGAGGACCGCCAATTTCCTGGACCGGTGTTTCCGAGGTACTAGCTTCTTCGACCGCAATGGCACTCCTCGGTGGCGAGGTGGGGGCCCGCAGATTTTATGATTAGGTAAAGAGGGGGTCAATAATGCTTACAGTATTGATGCCAAGGAAAGATCTCGGCGCCTCGCCGGCCAGGACTCGGGAGCGCGTATCGGCGCGGAGCGTTCCGCCGACCGGAATTTTCTTGCTTTTCGCGCGCGCGGATTTTACGTTCCGAACGGCACGGAACCGCGATCCACCGACGGCCGGTCGAAGGACGTTCCCTGATGGCTTTGACATCCGAGGCGGACAACGCCGAGCGTGTGGCCGGGTTACTGGACCGTGAATGGCGGCTGCTGGTCGCCGGCCGGGCCCGGGCGGCGCTGTCGGGACGCGCCTACCCGGTGGTCAGTCCCTACACCGAAAAGGTCATCGCGCGGGTTCCCGATGGCGGGCCCGACGACGTGGACGCGGCGGCGGGTGCGGCCCGAGAGGCCTTTCCGGCCTGGCGCCGGCTGCCCCCCGCCGGCCGGGCGCGGTACGTCGCCGAACTCGCGGACGCGGTGAAGGGGCATGCCGAGGAAC
>DASQPY010000299.1:0-6853 GCA_035643735.1 Actinoallomurus sp.
GTGGTGGACCCGCGCCGGTCGGAGACGGCCCGTGCCTACGAGCACGTGCCGGTACGGCCGGACGGTGACGCCTGGCTGCTCCTGTCGCTGCTCCACGTGATCTTCGCGGAGGGGCGGGAGGACGGCGCCGCGATCGCCCGGCAGGCACGCGGCCTGGACGGCCTGCGCGCGATGGCGGCCGCCCATCCGCCGGAGCGGACCGAGGCGCGTACCGGCGTGCCCGCCGATGACGTGCGCGGGCTGGCGCGTGACCTGGCCGCCGCCGGAAGCGCGGCCGTGTACGGGCGCACCGGCTCCTGCCTGGGACGGCATGGCACGCTGGTGGCGTTCCTGCTCGACGCGCTCAACGTCGTGACCGGCAATCTCGACCGGCCGGGCGGCGCGGTCTTCGGCTCCTCGCCGCTGGGCATCGAACGGCTCGCCGACCGCTTCGGCCTCGCGTCGTACGCTCAGAAGCGCTCCCGCGTGGGCGGCTTCCCGGACGTGCTCGGCAGTTTCCCGGCGGCGCTGATGGCCAAGGAGATCACCACTCCCGGCCGAGGGCAGGTCCGGGCGATGTTCGTCTCGGCCGGCAACCCCGTCGTGTCGGTGCCGAACGGCGAGGAGTTGTCGGCCGCCCTGTCCCGGCTGGACCTGCTGGTCTCCATCGACCTGTACGTCAACGACACCAACCGCCTCGCCGACTACGTGCTGCCGGCGACGACCTTCCTCGAACGCGAGGACCTGCCGGTGGCGAGCCTGAGCCTGTTCACCACACCGTTCGTGCAGTTCACCGGGCCGGTGGTGGCGCCGTACGGCGAGGCACGGCAGGAGTGGCAGATCATCGACGCGATCGCCCGCCGGGCCGGCCTCCTGCCGTTCGTGCCGCGGCGTCTGGGCCGGCTGTTGAACCGCGTGCCGCTGGTCACGCCGGTCCGTCTGCTGGATCTCGCGCTCCGTCTGGGCCCGCGCGGCGACCTGTTCGGGCTCCGGCGTGGCCTGAGCCTGGCCGCGCTGCGGCGGCGCCCGCACGGGATGGTCCTGGACGAGCACGTACGGACCGGTGTGCTCCGCGACGTCGTACGGCACCGCGACCGTCGCGTCCGGCTGGACCCGCCGGAGATCCTTGCCGAGTTCAAGCGGCTGGGCGAGCGCGAGGACGACCCCGCGTACCCGCTGCGCCTGATCGGCCTGCGCGAGCTCCGGTCCCAGAACTCCTGGATGCACAACTCCGCGACCCTCATGCGCGGCGGACGCATCCACAGCGCCCGCGTCCATCCCGCCGACGCCGCCGAACACGGCGTCGAGGACGGCCGGCCGTGCCGGGTCACCTCCCCATACGGCTCGATCGAGCTGCCGACCACGGTCACCGACGAGGTCACGCCGGGCACGGTCGCGATCCCGCACGGCTGGGGGCATCACGGCGGCGGGTGGCGGCGCGCCAACCGGGCGGGCGGCGCGAACGTGAACCTGCTGACCTCCTCGGCTCCGGCCGACCTGGAGACCCTGGCCGGTATGGCGCACCTGAACGGCGTCCCGGTACGTCTCGAACCGGTGACCGGGGACTGAACCGACCGGGCCTGTGTTACGTGTGTGGGATGAGTGCCTGCTGAGGTCAAATTAGGTTAGGCTAACCTAACTCCGCTGCCGGCTTCCTGGCAGCGGCACCAGCCTCACCCTTGTCGAACAGGACTTCGCATGACCGACATCACCTCGCGTGATCGCCCGGCCCCCTCGTCCTCCCCCACCGGATCCGTCACCACGTACGGTCATCCCCGCATGGCCGCCGCCGTACGGATCGCCTTCGGCGTGATCTGGGCGATCGACGCCACCTTCAAATGGCTGCCGGGCTTCGTCCACGGCCAGACTCTTGATGATGAGCTCGGCGGCGCCGGCGACGTGCACACGCCCGTCATCCACCAGTGGCTCCAGTTGTGGCACGGCATCGGCACGGCCAGTCCGGGCACGTTCGCCGTCGGCACGGCCGTCATCGAGACGCTCATCGCGGTCGGTCTGCTGCTCGGCGCCTTCTCCAACACGGTGTTCATCGGCAGCGCCGTGTTCTCCTTCGGCATCTGGTCGACGGCCGAGCACTTCCACCTGCCGTGGACCAAGTCCGGCATCACCGACCTCGGCCCGTCGATCGGGTACGTCATCGCGGCACTCGCGCTGTACTGCGCGGCCGCGGGATCGACCTGGAGCCTGGACCGGAGCCTGCGCGGCAGGCTCGGCAGGTACGCCTGGCTGACCAGTCCTGCCCCCCGGTCCGAATCCGTCTGAACCCGGCTCGGCGGTGACGTCCCCCCGGGGGCGTCGCCGCTCGTTCAGATGGTGAACGCCAGGTTGTCGAGGATGCGCTCGGCGAGGGGACCGTCGCCGTCCACCTCGACACCCGTCCGATCGCGGGTACGGCCGCCGCTCA
This sequence comes from Actinoallomurus sp., assembly GCA_035643735.1. GTDB lineage: Bacteria > Actinomycetota > Actinomycetes > Streptosporangiales > Streptosporangiaceae > Actinoallomurus. Next base: position 2,402 of record DASQPY010000299.1, read on the forward strand.
GCCGCATGAACAGCGACGATGACATGCGCAGCGTGGTCGTCGGCGGTCCCGGCGGCTCGTCCACCAGCCGGGCCCGGCCGTCCACGGCGACGGTGAGCCCCGGGTCAGCGGCCCGGTGAGGTCGATCGCCACGATGGCGCCGTCGGGCGCCGCGGCGCGTTTGCCGACGATGTAGCCGAGAGCGCGGGTGGCCTCCTCCAGCGCGGTCTCGGCGGCGGAGCCGTCCTCGCCCCCGGGGATGCCGAGCGTGACCCGGAGGTCCTGCTCGTGCATCCAGCAGTCGTAGGTCCGGATCTGCATGAACCGCGCGTACGTGGCGTTCCCGGCGGGCGTCCAGCTCGGGGCGTCGAAGTCCTCCTGCGGCATCTGCTCCAGCGAGCCGGCACGGCGCCCGGTGATGTCCCGGAACCGCTCCCGCATGGCCGAGGGTGATTCGTCGCGCAGCGCCCGCACCCACTGCTCGTTGACGGCGGCGACGTCGTTGCGCACGTGGGGCAGAGACTCCAGTTCGACGTCGGCCTCCGGGGCGCTCTCACCGGCGAGCATCGACTCGGTGCCGATGAGATGCGCCACGATGTCGGTGACCCGCCAGCCGGGCAGGCAGCTCGGCTCGGCCCACCGGCCGGACGGCAGACCGGCGAGCAGCCGGTCCAGCGTGGCCCACTTTCCTGTGAGCGCGGCGATCAGGGGACCCTTGGCGACGCTCTTGCCATCGCTCATGACGCGGTGTCCTCCTGCCCCGCGGCCTCGCCGGACGGAAACTCGATCACTTCGCCGCGGTCGATGCTGATCCAATCACGTCCGGCGAGATAGGGACCCAGTGCCTCGGCGATCGCCCGCTGTTCGGCGGCGCTCTTGGGGCGCTGGATCTCGTACAGGTGCGGGAACTCCAGCATCCCCGTGACCACGTCCCACAGCCGGAGCGCGCGCTCACCCCGTGGCGGGTCGATCAGGACGGGGCCGAACAGGCAGTGCTCGCCGGGAAAGAACAGCGTGGGCACCCCGTAGCCGCCCGCGCCGATGACCCGCTGGTGATCGGCCCATACGTCGTCGTGGGTGGTCGGGTCGGCCAGCGCCTCCTTCAAACTGTCCCCTCCCAGGCCGAGCTCCTTCAGCAGGCGGCGCGCCACGTCGGGGTCGTGCGGCTTGCCGCCGCGTTCGTGCAGCTCGGTGCCGATGCCGGCGTACCAGGCGTCGAGCGCGGACATGTCGCGGCGGCGCAGCAGCGCGCCGATCCGCATCAGCGACCAGCCGTAGGACCACGGCCGCTCCCACGGATGCTTCTTGCCCTCCGCCCGATTGACCTCCTCGAGACTGAAGAAGCGCCAGTTGATCGTGGTCCCCGTCTGGGCGCGTACGTCGCGCAGCCACAGCGAGGTGGCGTACGCGAAGGGGCACATCGGGTCGAAATGGAAGTCGACCGTCTCGGGCGTCAAGCGCCGGCCCCCTCCATGAGGTGCGAATCGATCACCTGGTGCAGGGCGGCGGGAATCTCGGCCGCGCTGGACCGCCCCGTCTTGGCCAGCAGGATCATCCCCTGGAACTGGGCGATCAGGATCCGGGCCAGCAGGTCGGGATCCGCGCCGGGTCGCAGGGCGTGCTGCGCGGCGGCGTCACGGCAGAGCGCAGCGAGGCGCCCCTCCCATTCGGCGAACATGGTGGCCAGGTGTTCGTACAGGGCCTCATCGGTGGTGGCGAGCTCCGCGGCCAGGTTGCCGAACGGGCAGCCGACCAGCTTGCCGAACTGCCGCTCGAAACCCTGCTGGATCTCACCGACCGCGTCCGCGATCGCGTGGAGGCGCGCCACCGCGCTGCCCTCGCCCTCGGTCGCGCCGGCCTCGTCGAGCCGCGCCCACAGCGCCAGGGCATGGCGGTCGATCACGGCCTTGGCCAGCTCGGACTTGGAGCGGAAGAAGTAGTAGAAGCTGCCCTTGCGAACGTCCGCGGCCTCGCACACCTCATCCACGCCGACCGCGTGGTAACTGCGAGCCAGGAACAGCCGTGCCGCGGTGCGCACCAAGCGCTCTCGGGCATCATCCGAACGACGCACCTGCCGAACATCCCGGATGGTTGACCGGTCTGTCAACCAGGTCGCTGACTTCCTATGACCGTGGGCACTGGGCGGCGGGGTCGCCGGTATCCCGGGCTCGGCCGACCGGCGTTCCGTGATCAGCCGTCGGCGAACCGGGTGTTCGCCCAGGGGTCGTAGTCGACCTCCAGGGGCTCCTGGGGAGGGCGCTCGGCGTCCGGCACGTGCTGGAGGTTGACGCGGATCCGGTACCAGACCGAGCTTCGGCCGCGCATCCCGTCGGTCAGGATGTCGGCGGGCTGAAGGTGGCGGACCACGTCCGGGTGCCGGGCCTTCCAGCGGGCCAGCCCCTCGACCGCCTCGTCCTTGGTCTTGGCGCGTGCGATCTCGATGAGCGGCATCGTGGACTGGCGGCGGCCGGTCCCCTTGGGCGGCTTTTCCGCCGGGCCGAGGCGTTCGGCCAGGTCGAGGAGGGGTTCGAGCGAGCCCGCGGTGCCCTCGATGTCGGCCCACGGATCGCCGGCCTGCGCGAAGCGCTCCAGGACGGCCGTCAGCGTGTAGTCCTCCGGGCGGCAGCCCGGCACCTCCGCCCAGGTGAGCGGGGTGGAGACACGGGCGTCCTCGCTCGGGCGCACGGAATAGGCCGAGGCGATCGTACGGTCCTTGGCGTTCTGGTTGAAGTCCACGAAGACGCCCTGCCGCTCCTCCTTCCACCATCGACTGGTGGCCAGGTCGGGGGCGCGGTTCTCGACCTCGCGCGCGACGGTCTCGGCCGCGAGGCGCACCTCGCGGTAGGGCCACCGCGGGTCGATGCGCGTGTAGATGTGGAACCCGCGAGAGCCCGAGGTCTTCGGCCAGGCGGTCAGGCCGTGATCCTCCAGGACCTCCTTGGCCACCAGCGCGACCTCGACGATCTGCCTCCACGGGATGCCGGGCACAGGATCGAGGTCGATCCGCAGTTCGTCGGGGTGGTCGAGGTCCTCGGCCAGCACCGGGTGGGGGTTGAGGTCGATACAGCCGAGGTTGACCACCCACGCCAGCTGGGCGGCGTCGCGTACGACGACCTCGTCGGCCGAGCGTCCCGAGGCGTAGCGCAGCTGCGCCACCTCGATCCAGTCCGGCCGGCTGGCAGGCGCGCGCTTCTGGAAGAAGGCCTCCTCGTGGATTCCCTTGACGAAGCGTTTGAGAATCATCGGCCGGCCCCCGACGCCTCGCAGCGCGCCGTCGGCGACGGCCAGGTAGTAGCGCACCAGGTCCAGCTTGGTGTGCCCGGCCGACGCGAAGACCACTTTGTCCGGGTTGGTGATCGTCACCTCGCGCCCGGCGACCTCGAGTACCCGTGACTTCGACATGCCATCACGATAGATCGTTTCCCGCGCGAACAGAATGCGCAGGACCAGGTCAGCCGCGCCGGACGGCATCGCCCTGTCCGAGCACCGCAGCACCTTCATTATACCAAATGAAATGGCTTGAATCGCATATATCTGCAATTATAAATTGCGGCTGCTTTTGCTATGTTGACGCCATGAATTCCATTGAGGCATTCGTCACCTCCAGTGGGCTCCGATTGTGGACCGAGCGATTCGGTGAGCCGGACGACCCGGCGGTGCTGCTGGTCATGGGCACGTCCACCCAGGGAATCGGCTGGCCGGAGGAGCTGGTCGAGGCGCTCGTCGCGGGCGGGCGACAGGCGATCCGCTACGACCATCGGGACACGGGACGGTCCGACTGCGTGGACTTCGCCGCACACCCGTACACGCTCGCGGACACGGCCGGGGACGCGACCGCCGTCTCGACGGGCACGGGATCACCGCCGCCCATGTCGTCGGCGCCTCCCTGGGCGGTGCCATCGGTCAGTGGCTGGCGGCTCATCGCCCCGAACGCGTCCTCACCCTCACCGCGATCATGACCGGGCCGATGGGCCACGACGCCGGCCCCGCCTGGGCCCGTGCCCTGACCGGGCAGGCTCCCGGCTCTCAACTGTCAGTCCTCCCAGATAGGTTGATGTGCATGACGACAGCAGCCACGGCGCAGGACGCCGGGCAGGCCCGGTGGACCTTCCGCCTGCGCGTGTCGTCGACCGCGCTCGCCGCTCTGCTGGGCGAGTGGGACCGGTGCCGGTGGATCTGGAACGAATGCTGCGCGAAGTCGAAGCAAACGCACCTTTGGAACAAGACCCGGCCTCGGGGCACGGACAAGCGGACGTGCGGTCCGGCCCAGCTCGACAAGATGCTGACCGAGGCCCGCACCAAGATGCCGTGGCTGGGTGAAGGCAGTTCGGTCCCTCAGCAGCAGTTGATACGGGACTTCGGCAAGTCCCGCGCCAAGGCCCAGAAGGACATCAAGGAACGCCTGCCTGCGCGGCGGCGCGCCGGGATGCCGAAGTACAAGAAGAAGCGCGAGGCGCTGGCGAGCCTCAACTA
>DASQPY010000300.1:0-2619 GCA_035643735.1 Actinoallomurus sp.
CGCACAGGAGCGCCCTGATCGCGGAGGTGCTGGGCCGCCCGGTGTGGCAGCTACGTCCAGGCCGATGTCAGTGACGGCGCGGAAGGGTGCGCTCAGGTGCCACCGCGAGGAGCCGGCTGCTGGGCGCATCTCGGATGGGCCCGGTGCGGCATCGCAGGTACTCGGCTCGATCGGCTTGCATGAGGTGAGGGCCGCGCCTTTTCCCCCCGGGCGAGGCTTGCCCTCTCAGGCTCTGGGACCGCGTCCTGAGCTCAGCGGCGAAGTGGCTGCTCGCCGTCGCGCTGGGCCGGGATCTTCGGTGGCTCTGACATGGCCGCGATGGCGTTGAGCAGGTCGTTCGTGTCGCCGCCGGGCGCCTCGTAGTGCCAGAAGCGGACGATGCGTTCGGCGGATGCCGGGAGCCGGAACTCCTCGCCGGACAGCCTGCCGGCCTCACAGAGTTGCCTGATGACGGGCGCGTCCTCGGGCAGATCGGCGGCGTACGCTGCGGCGTTCAGCAGTGCGACCGCACTGCGCGCGTTGCGCCCCTCGTCGTGCTCGTCGGAACGGTTGAGTCGCCACCAGGCGTAACGGCGGAGGCATTCAGCGATCATGAAGGACTTTCGCACGCCGGTTCTCCTTGAGAAAGCATTGACATAGATCCATAACGCACAGTAGTCGGATGATCACCTCTTGTCACCGTGCGTCGCGACGTGTCTGGGGAGTGCCGGCGCACGAAGGTGGACCATCGCCTCATCAGGCCATACGTCGGGCAACCGGCTCCCCGTACGGCGATTCATCACCGAGATCGGCAACCGGCGCAGAAGGCCCGAGCAGGCCTCTCCGGGAGGTCCGGCGAATCGGCGGGGCCGTTGCGGCGGCCCGCGGGTCAGTCCAGGTCGGCCAGGCCCTTTCGGTACGCGTACGTCACCGCTTGGGCGCGGTCGCGCAGGCCCGCCTTGGCGAACAGGTTGTTGATGTGCGTCTTCACCGTCGCCTCGCTGATGAAGAGCTCGCGTGCGATCTCGGCGTTCGAGCGGCCGGACGCGATCAGGGTCAGGACCTCGACCTCGCGCTGGGTGAGTCCGTCTGGGAGATCGGTACGACGGCGGCGGGACGGCTGGGCTCCGGTGGCCAGGGCGTCCACCAGGCGTCGCTGGACCGACGGATCGAGCTGGGCGTCTCCGTCGCGTACCGCGTCTATGGCTCGGGCGATCTCGTCGGCGCCCGCGTCCTTGGTCAGGTAGCCGCGGGCGCCGGCCTGGAGGGCGGCGAAGACGGAGTCATCGTCGCTGAAGGTGGTGAGGACGACGATCTGGACCGACGGGTGTTCGGCCTTGATGCGGCGGGTGGCCTCGACGCCGTCGACGCGTGGCATGCGAAGGTCCATGAGTACGACGTCGGGGTGGTTCTCGGCCACGAGGCGTACGGCCTCCTCACCGTCGCCCGCGGACCCGACCACCTCCAGGCCGGGCAGCAGTCCCAGCAGCAGCACCAGGCCATCACGGACGACGGTCTGGTCGTCCACCACCAGTACGCGCGTCAAAACGGCATCCTCAGCAGCACGCTGAATCCCTTTCCCGCCGGACCGGCTTCGAGCGTGCCACCGAGCAGCTCGGCGCGCTCGCGCATCCCGACCAGACCGTATCCTCCGCCGCTCGCGGCGAGCGGGCCAGGTTCGTTCCGCCCACCGGAGTCGGTGACCTCCAGCTCGCACCGCTCGGCCTCGTACCGCAGCACGACCGTCACGTCGGCACCCGGAGCGTGCTTGCGGACGTTGGTCAGCGCCTCCTGGGCCGTCCGGATCACGGCGAGCCCGGCTCCGGCGGTCAGCTCCTGCGGCTTGCCCACGATCGTCACCTCGCAGCGCGCGTCCGCGAGAACCCGGTGCTCTTCGGCCAGCTCGCGCAGCACCACGTCCATGGGCGGGATGTCACCGCGGAGAGTGGCGAGTGCCCGGCGGGTCTCCTCGAGGCCGCTGCGGGCCAGCCCACGGGCGCGTTCGACCCGGTCGAGCGCCTCATCGGTCCGTCCGCTCACCATCAGCAGCCGGGCTCCTTCGAGGTGGACCAGTTGGGCGGACAGCGAGTGGGCGAGGATGTCGTGGATCTCGCGGGCGATGCGGGAGCGCTCGGCCAGCACGAGGTTCTGCTGCTCGGTCAGCCGCGCCGCCTCGCGCATCCGGCCCGCCCGGATTCCCACGAACATCCCGATCATGCCCACGATCGTCCACACGTCTCCGGCCGGGCGTCCCTGGACGGCGATGACGGTCAGCATTCCGACCGAGCCGACCAGCGCCACCGCACCGGACCGCAGTAGCGGCTGGATCGCTCCGGCGAAGCCGGTACAGGCGAAGATGACGGCACTGCCCGGCCGTTCGGGCGCGAAGGCGTAGAGCGCGACGCCGAGGCCGGCGCCGGCGAGCAGGAGCACGACGCGCAGCACGTGCGCACACCGGACCAGGACCACTCCGCCCAGGAAACAGCCGGTCGCGACGACGACCATGGCGGTGAGCGCGAGGTCGGCGCCGTACAGACCCAGATGCGGCCGGCCGGGGTGGACGTCGGTGCGCAACATCGCGTACGCGAACCAGAGACATCCCGCGAGGAGGATGCCGGTCCGTAGGTACGGTCCGTCGCG
>DASQPY010000301.1:0-6612 GCA_035643735.1 Actinoallomurus sp.
CGCACCCGGCCTGAGCGGTTCCTGCTCCTCGCCGAGGAGATCCGCCTCGACGAAGGTCACGTTGTCCAGCCCCGCGCTCTGCTCACGGGCCAGCCGGATCATCTCGCCCGAGATGTCCACGCCGGTCACCGCGCCGGCATGCCGGGCCAGCCTGCGGACCAGCAGCCCGTCGCCGCATCCGATGTCGAGTGCCTTGCGGCACGGCCGGGGGACCGCGCCGAGGAGGAGCGGATGATAGTGAACATTGTGGTTCCAGTAGCCCTCCGCCATCACCGCACCTTAGCCGCGTACGCGTTTCGCCGGACGGGTCGTACAGCGGCTCGCGCGCGACCACGCCGGGGACCCACGTGCCGAAGACGCCCACCTCGACTTGGTGCCGGCCTCGCCGGCCGCGGACACCGCCGTGGACTCCGGCGACCTGGCCCCGCACCGGCGTGACCTGTGGCGGCCGGGCGTGAGACCCCGCCCGGCCGCAGCACTGCTGCGCGGCTTCCTGACATGAGTTTGGTTTTACGGCATACGCTTATGCGACTGGGGATCCCGGGGCCGTCCGCTGCTCCGGCGCGCCTCTGGCACGACGGATGTGGAGCGTGAACGCATGAGCTGGCTGTTCGTGGTGGGCATCGTCGTCTTCTTCTTCGGGTTGCTCGCTTCGATCGCCCTGCATGAGCTGGGCCATCTGTCGTTCGCGAAGCTGTTCGGGGTGCGGGTGCCGCAGTACATGGTCGGCTTCGGCCCGACGATGTGGTCGCGGCACACGGGCGAGACCGAGTACGGCGTCAAGTGGATCCCGCTGGGCGGCTACATCCGCATGATCGGCATGCTCCCGCCGCGCCGGGGCGACGCCGAGGGCACGCTGCGGGGCTCCTCGACCGGCCCGTTCCAGTCCCTGATCGAGTCCGCGCGCGGCGCCTCCCTGGAGGAGGTCGGCCCCGGTGATGAGAACCGCGTCTTCTACCGCAAGAAGTGGTGGCAGAAGGTCATCATCATGTTCGCCGGTCCGTTGATGAACCTCGTGCTGGCGTTCGTGTTCATCAGCATCGTGTTGATGGGCATCGGCCAGGCGACGCTCCAGCCGGTCATCGGCGAGGTGTTCAAGTGTCAGATCCCGGCCGCCCAGACCGGCCGCGAATGCGCCCCCAATGATCAGGCGACGCCCGCGGTCAAGGCCGGCCTGAAGCCAGGTGACCGGTTCCTGTCCTATGACGGCCACAAGGTCAAGTCCTACGCGGCCATGCGGGAGCTGATCCGCGCCTCCGGCGGTCGTATGGTGCCTGTCGTCGTCCGCCGCGGAGGCCAGGACCTCTCTCTGCAGATCCCGGTGACCATCAACCAGATGCCCTCGCTCACCGAGCCGGGCAAGACCCAGAACGTCGGCTACCTCGGCATCGGCCCCACCCTCGCCCGAGAGCGCTCTGGTCCCGTCGCGGTCGTCAAGCAGATGTCGGACCTGACGACGCGCACGGTGGGCTCGCTGATCAACATGCCGAAGAAGATGGTCGGCGTGTGGAACGCCGCCTTCAGCGACCAGAAGCGCGACCCGAACGGGCCGATCGGCGTGGTCGGCGCGAGCCGCATCGGCGGTGAGATCGCCGCCTCCGACGAGCCGGGTCTGGACAAGTTCGCCTTCTTCCTGATGATGCTCGGCACGGTCAACTTCGCCATCGGCATGTTCAACCTGGTGCCCCTGCTGCCGCTGGACGGCGGCCACATCCTGGGCGCGCTGTGGGAGGGCCTGAAGCGCGGCATCGCGCGACTGGCCCGCCGGCCCGACCCGGGGCACGTGGACGTCGCCAAGGCGCTCCCGCTGACCTACGCGATGGCCGCGGTGATCATTACGATGGGTGCGCTGCTGATCTACGCGGACCTGGTGAACCCGGTGCGCCTCAACGGCTGAGCTACCTTTAGACTTCGCTGACCTGGTATTTCCCCCAGTGTCAATCGTCACCGACGGCCGGAATGGGTCATCATGAGGGTGTACGAACTCGGGGGCGAACGTGGGGGAGTTCTTCGCGCAACGAATAGTTGATACCGGCCGGCTGCCGCTGTTCTGCTTCTTTGTGGCGTTCATCGTCTCTTTTGTGGCGGTACGCATCAATGTGCGGCTGATCAGGGCAAAAGTCCGCTGGTGGTTCAAGAATGTGCAGGTCGGCGACCTGCACATTCACCATGTCGTCTTCGGCGTGGTGCTGATGCTCGTCGGCGGGGTCTCGGCTTTGTCGATCCCGGACGCGTACACCATCTGGTACGCCGTCGCCGCGAGCGTCTTCGGCGTGGGCGCGGCCCTGGTCCTGGACGAGTTCGCGCTGATCCTGCATCTGCGGGACGTCTACTGGATGGAGGAGGGCCGCGCGTCGATCGACGCGGTCTTCATCGCCCTGGCGGTGACCGGCCTGATCCTGTGCGGTGTACGCCCGATCGGCTTCAGCGACGTCCACGACCTCGGCCCGGACCGTACGACCCCGACCGGCGTGTTCCTGCTCGTCCTCGCCAACCTGCTGATCAACCTGGCGCTGGCCATCGTCACGCTGTTCAAGGGCAAGATCTGGACAGGCCTGCTGGGCCTGTTCCTGCCGGTGGTGCTGGTGGTGAGCGCGATCCGGCTGGCCCGGCCGGGCTCCCCGTGGGCCCGCTGGAGATACGGAGCGGAGACCCGCAAACTGCGCCGGGCCCTGCACCGGGAAGAACGCCTCCGGCGGCCACTGATCCGCGTCAAGATCTGGGTCCAGGAGTTCATCGCCGGCCGCCACGACCTGATCTCCCAGGACCACCGCTGGCGCCGTCGCTGACCTTTCCCTGTCTTCGCGGTAGCGCCGTTCCGGCCGGTGTCTTCGCCCTCCGCGGGTCGCGCCTCTGTGACCCGCGCCGTTGCCGAGGATCTGCCCGCCGATGAGATCGACCACCTGCCGCAGGGCGGGGGTCTGCGTGTCCGCCTCGAACGCCTTTACCTGGACGCCGCGTCCTAGCGGTGACGAACGCCGCCGGCTGCGGCCGGCCCCGGCACGGAGCGGTCATCTGTTCTCGCAGCTGCCATCTCAGTCCGAATGCAACCGCCACCTGCGCGCGAAGCGGTCATCTAGACCGCAGCGATGCATGGCGGCCCGGAACGTCCACCATGGTCCCCCGGCGTTCAGGGGCGGAAGCGGTCGGTGCCGTCGATCAGGTGGTGACGGGTCCCGGGTTCGGAGCCTCCGTGGCCCGCGTCCTCGACGATGTGGAACTCGGCTTCGGGCCAGGCCTGGTGCAGATCCCATGCCTGGTCGGGTGGGGTCTTGATGTCGTAGCGGCCATTGACGATCACGGCGGGAATGTGCCGTATGCGGTCGATGCCTGCCAGCAGGCCATCTTCGGAGAGGAAGCCGCGGTTGCTGATGTAGTGGTGGGTGATGCGGGCGAAAGTGAGGATGGTGGCGTCGTCGAGTTCCGGCGGGGCGATGGGGAGCAGTGTGTTGGCTGAGAACTCCCAGTCCATCCAGGCACGGGCCGCGGGGAGGTGGACCGCAGGGTCGGGGTCGCCGACGCGGTGGCCGTAGGCGGCGATCAGGTCGTGCCGTTCGGCGGCGGGGATCGCGTCGCGGAACGCGGCCCATTCGGCTGGGAAGAGGTGGGCGGCGCCGGTGGGGGTGAACGACCAGGTCTCATCGGATGGGCGGATGAGGTAGATGCCGCGCAGTACCAGTTCGGTGACGTGGCCGGGGTGGGTCTGGGCGTACGCGAGGGCGAGGGTGCTGCCCCAGCTTCCGCCGAAGACCAGCCAGCGGTCGACGGAGAGATGCTCGCGGAGCCGTTCCATGTCGGCGATCAGATGCGGGGTGGTGTTGTGCTGCAGTGGGACCCGCGGGTCCGCGGCGCTCGGCCGGCTGTTGCCGCAGTTGCGCTGGTCGAACAGCACGATCCGGTACGCGGCCGGGTCGAAGAACCGGCGGAAGCCGGGCAGAAGACCTCCGCCGGGGCCACCGTGCAGGAAGACCGCGGGCTTGCCGGCGGGGTTCCCGCAGGTCTCCCAGTAGATCTCATTGCCGTCGCCGACATCGAGGAGGCCGGAGTCATACGGATCGATCGGCGGATAGAACTCCTTCAGACCCATGCGATCAAGTAATACCCGACTAACGATCATGGGCCGACCCGCCTCCCGCGGTCCCGGGGTGCCGTCCCGGGGCCGGGCACCCGAGGGCGGGCGTTCGAGGCCGCTTCCCATCCCAGTGCTTCCCGTTCGAGTTCTTCCCATCTGAGCCGCCCCTGCACTCAGTGCGGCCGGCGCGCCCCGGACGCAGGCCATCGGGCATAACCCCATGCCACCTGGGCGGATACCGAATGGAATCCCGGACCACCCACACCCCTGGCCTCGGTAAAGTCACCCCCGTGCATAGCCGCCCTTTCGAGCCCAGACCGGTCGAGATCGTGGCCCTGTTCGTCTCCCCGGCACACGCGTTCGAGGGGCGCCCCAGTGACGGACCACGGCCCGATCCCGTTCCGGTCGCGCGTGATCATGTAGAGGTACGCGCCGGCCTCGGGCTGGTCGGTGACCGCTACTTCAACCATGCCGCTCATCGCCAGGCGGCGGTGACCGTGTTCGACGCCGGGGCGCTGGACGATCTCAGCCGGGATCTCGGCCTCGCCTCGGTGCCCGACCCTCTGCTCGTGCGCCGCAACATCGTGCTGCGCGGCTATCCGGTCGACGACCTGGCCTCCGGCCGCGACGAGCGCGGCGCGCGTTTCGAGGGCGCGGTCTTCGGGCTCGACGCCGGCGACGGCCAGGTCCGCTTCCAGGCCAACCGTCCCGCGAACCCGTGCGCGTGGATGGACGCCGTGCTCGGGCCAGGGGCGTTCCGCGGGTTGCGCGGCCACGGCGGAGTGCGATGCGTGCCGCTCGACGACGGCGCGCTGCGGCTCGGTCCGGCGACGCTGACCGTCCTCGCGCTCCACCGTGCCGATCCCGCCCGCTGAGAGGGGCGCTCAGGACATCGTGGTCGAACGGCTGAGAGTCTCCCAGGCGGCGACCTCGGCCAGGAAGGACTCGTGGTGCTCACGCAGACCGTCGACCGCGTCGCTGCCGAGCAGCAGGTGCAGCGGCGGGCGCTCGCTGTTCATCGCCTTGAGGATGGCGGCGGCGCCCTTCACCGGGTCGTTGGGCTCGGCGTCCAGCAGCCCCCGTGTCGCCACCCTGGTCGCGCCGGAGGAGTCCTTGTACGCCGCGATCTCGGCGACGGACCGCTTGTTCCGGTTGAACTCGGTACGGAAGGCTCCAGGTTCGACGATCATCACCTGTACGCCGAGCGGGGCCAGCTCCGTGGCGAGCGCTTCCGACAGCCCCTCCAGCGCGTACTTGGCCGCGTGGTAGGCGCCGTAGCCCGGGTAGGTCTTGACGCCGCCCAGCGAGCTCATCTGCACGATCATTCCGCTTCCCTGCCGGCGCATCAGTGGCACGACCGCCTTCGTGACCTCGGCCGTGCCGAAGAAAACGATCTCCAGCTGCTCGCGCAGATCGTCCATCGTGACCTCCTCGATGGCGCCGAGGACCATGGAGCCGGCGTTGTTGACCAGCACGTCGATCCGGCCGTGGACGGCCAGCGTCGCCTCGACCGCGGCCTCGACGGAGGCCGGATCGGTGACGTCCAGGGCGGCGGTGCTCACCCGGCCGGCACCCAGCTCCACCAGCTCGGCCAGCGTCTCGGGACGGCGCGCCGTGGCCATCACCCGGTCGCCGGCGTCCAGCGCCGCGAGCACCAGCTCGCGGCCGAAGCCGGTCGAGCATCCCGTGATCAGCCAGACGCGGCCCTGCGTGTCACTCGTCATCGTTCGTTCCCCCAGTGGTGGTGGTGTCCAACGGGAACGATCGTGCTGTGCGGCCGCACGTACGGTCCAACACTGATTACCTGCCGCGGCGGTAGCCTCGTCCTGTGACCCCTGACCTGCGGCAGTTGCGCTATTTCGTCGCGGTGGCCGAAGAGTCGAGCTTCACTCAGGCCGCGGCGCGGTTGATGATCAGTCAGCAGTCGCTGTCCCAGCAGATCACCAGCCTCGAACGCATACTCGGTGTGACGCTGTTCGACCGGGACACCCGGGGCACCAGCCTGACCGACCTCGGGAGCCTGTTCCTACCCGAGGCGCGAGCGACGCTGGACCGGGCCGACCAGGCATTCGCGGTCGTCGAACAGGCCAAGCGCGGTGAGATCGGCAGTCTCCGGCTCGCCTTCCTGGTCAGCACGGCCAACCACCTGCTTCCGCCGATCGTCCGCGCGGTCCGGCAGCGGCTTCCCGGGCTGCGGCTGATGACCGAGGAGACCACGATCGCCCCGCTGGTGGAGGGGGTGGCCTCGGGCCGTTATGACGTCGCCTTCACCCGGCCCCCGAAGGCCGGCGGCCTGGCGTCCAGGACGCTCTTCACCGAACAGGTCTGCGCCGTACTCCCTGAGGGCCATCTCCTCGCCGGACGTACGGAGCTGAGCCTCGCCGACCTGGCGGACGAGCACTGGGTGCTGAGTCCGCGCAGTTCGTGGGAGCCCTGGCACCGGGTGTTCGACGAGACGTTTCGCGCGGCCGGCTTCAGCCCGAAGGTCGTCCAGCGGGACGTGAACGTTCAGGGCATGCTGGGCCTGGTCGCGGCGGGAG
>DASQPY010000302.1:0-2019 GCA_035643735.1 Actinoallomurus sp.
GCGCCTGGGTCCTGTCGCCCTGGGTGGTCGCCGCGGTGACACTCGTGGCGACGGCCGTGGCGGTGGCGGGCCGTGACGCGAGCGGTTCGCGGTTCACGTTGCTCACCGACACGGTGCCCCGGCTGCTGTGCCTGGTCGTCCTCGCCCGCCTGGTCGTGGCGCTCAGCGGGTCCTCCGACCGGCACGGGCCGGCCGGAGACGGACCTGCCGGAACGCCGTCGGCGCGAGGCGAGCCGGAGGAACGGCTGCTCGATGTAGTAGAACGAGATCGTGGCGACGCCGACGGACAGCACGGCGATCACCGGGAACTCCGTGAGGAAGTGCCCGGTGAAGGGAGTGTGGCCGACGAGGTCGCTCCAGCCGAGCAGGACCGGCACCTGCCAGAGGAAGACGCCGTAGGAGATGCGGCCCAGGAACCGCATGACCCGGTTGCCGAGAACGGCGCGCATGACCGGATCGCCGGCGGGGGCGAGGGCCACCGGGGCGACGGCGAAGAGGGCGACGGCGCCGTACGTGACGATCCGGAACTCCGAGGTCCAGATGGTGTCGATCGTGGTCAGGTCGGTCGGCCCGGAGAACGGTGAGGCGGCGATGCAGTACGCCACCGCCGCGATGAGCCAGCACGTGCCCCACGACCGCGCCACGGTACGGCCGAACCGCGCCGCGCGCACCGACCCCGTACGTGCCCGTACCGACACGACCGCCAGCGCCATGCCGATCGCGAACCACGCGAAGTAGCGCGGCAGCCACTCACCGAGCAGCGGCGCGTACGCCGGGTGGAAGAGGAAGATCGTGTAGATGAAGGACAGCGCGGCGTACGCGGCGATGCCCTGCAGCAGGCGCCGGGCCCGCCGGCCGGCGTCGGGCGTCCCCCGCTCGCCGAGCCGGGCGTACCAGCCGAGGAGAGCGGCGGTCACCGGCAGGAGGACGTACCAGGCGACCTCGACGGTGAGGCTCCAGATCTGCCAGAGGCCCTACGGCCCGAGGCCGTTGCCCCACCACGGATGGGGGTCGTAGGTGTAGCTGAACGTCAGCAGCCTCAACCAGGTCCAGACGTCACCGAGGTGGGAGTTCAGGATGACGATCATCACGTACGCGACGAGCGCCCAGTACGCGGGCAGGATGCGGAACGCCCGGCGCCGGAAGTACGTGCGGACGCGTACGGTGCGGTCGCCGCCGACGTCGAGCAGCCGCACCACCCACGGGCGGAAGAGCAGGAGCCCGGACAGCGTGAAGAAGACCGTGACCGCGATCGCGCCGCCGGAGAACAGCCACGCCACGGCGTTCTGCTTCAGGGTGTCGCCGGTGTCGGCCGCCACGTGCAGCACCAGGACCCCGAACGCGGCGATCGCGCGCACGCCGTCCAGCGCGTCGTAGTGCTCGTCCGGGCTGGGCCGGACGGTCTCCGCGCGCGTGGTCGTCGCACTGGGTGTCTGGGCTGTCACGGGCAACCTCCGGGGCCGGGATCGCAAGCCTACGCGTAGGTAACATGATCGTCACAAAGGCCATCCCGGCGGTTCACAAATGCCACATTCACCTATGATTCAGGCAATTTCCCCTGGGAGGTCAACGGTGCGGCGCAATGTCGGTTTGGTGTTGATCGGCGTCGGAGCGTTTTTTATCGCACTCGCTCCGTTGGTGCGTTTCTACGTGGCACGGCAACTGATCGCCGCGCCTCTTAACGTCTATGAGAAGACCACGCTCCGTGCCGATGGGGCCACGTATCTGGACACCACCCAATGGAAGATCCAGAAGGCCGCCACGGTCACCGCCACCAACACCACTCG
Organism: Actinoallomurus sp.; assembly: GCA_035643735.1. GTDB lineage: Bacteria > Actinomycetota > Actinomycetes > Streptosporangiales > Streptosporangiaceae > Actinoallomurus. The sequence continues at coordinate 1,788 of DASQPY010000302.1, forward strand.
CGGCGACGTCCACGCTGGTGACGGCAAGATCGCGGTCTGGGACTCGTTCACCTCGATCGAGGACACGGCCGCCAATGCGAAGATCGAGACTCAGGCGCAGCGCGCCGTCTTCGACCGCCGTACCGCCCAGTTGCAGAGCGGTCGCGGAGCGTCGGTCAACAGCGACGGTTCGGTAAAGCAGACAGGGGTCGGCCTCTTCTGGCCCGTCGGCGTGGAGCGCAAGTCGTACCCC
>DASQPY010000303.1:0-4395 GCA_035643735.1 Actinoallomurus sp.
CTGCCGCGCCGCCGGTGATCGGCTGAGTCACTGAAAGGTCAAGATCATTTGACTAGGGTGGGCAGGCCGGGCGACTCCCGGCTTGCCCATCTGAGTTTTGGGAGGAGCTTGCGTGCGTGGACTGACGCGAGGGTCTGCGGCGGTGGCCGCGCTGGCGCTGGCGGCCATGACGATGTGGCCGGCTGGGCCCGCGGGAGCAAAGACTCTACCCAAACCGCGGAACGAAGAGTGGCAGTTCGCCGCGTGGGAGATCGAAAACAAGGTATGGCCGATCACCCGTGGTCAGGGTGTCACGGTTGCCGTTGTCGACACCGGAGTCAATGCCAGCCTGCCGGGGCTCGGTGGCGTCGTGCTGCCTGGTGCCGATGTCCGCAGAGGCGGCCACGGTGACGGCCGTACCGACACTGACAAGACGAACGGTGGCCACGGCACTTCGATGGCCGAGTTGATCGCCGGTCAGGGCGAGGACGACGGCATGGTGGGCATAGCGCCGGGAGCGAAGATCCTCCCAATTGTGGTCGACGGGTCTCCGTCCACGACGGCAACTGGCTTGCGTTATGCCGTCGATCACGGCGCTCAGGTCATCAACGTGTCGCTGGGTAACGCGGATGACGAAGGTCCCACGTGTGTGGCGTACGCCCCGGAAGTCCAGGACGCCGTCACCTACGCGGCGCAGAAGAACGTCGTTGTCGTCGCGGGCGCGGGGAACAAGGGCAACACCATCAACGACCCGAACTGGCCGGCGAACTGTCCTGGCGTGCTCGCCGTCGGTGCCGTCGACCACAAGAAGGTTCCGTGGACCCACACCGAACAGCAGCCCTATGTGGCGGTCGCCGCGCCCGGTTACGGAGTCGGCTCGGTAGGTAAGACGGGTCACTTCTTCAATGCCAACGGCACCAGTGAGGCGTCGGCGTTGACGTCGGCCACCGCGGCGCTGGTTCGCGCGAAGTTCCCGCAGATGCCGGCCCGTGAAGTTGTACAACGGATCATCAACACGACGGTCGATGCGTGGAAGCCGGGCGTGGATGACGCCACCGGCAGCGGCATCGTGATACCCGCCCAGGCGCTCGAGCAGGACGTCGACAAGTCCGCGCCCAATCCGCCTTATGACCGGCTCGACAAGTGGCTCGCCTCGCAGGGCAAGAAAGCCGGTTCGGGCTCGTCCCAGGCGAGCAAACCGGCGGCGGCCAAGAAGTCGAGCTCCAGCTCTGGACTGGTGGCTGTCATCATGGTCGTCGCGATCCTCGCCGTCATCGCGGCTGTGATCGTCGCCGTGCTGCTCCTCCGTCGTCGCCGTGGCGGCTCCCAGCCCCTCGTTCAGGAGCAGTGGCCCTCTCCCGGCGGACCAGGACAGTTCCCGCAAGGCCCTGGTGGAGACGCGGGAGGCCCCCAGGGGTCACCGCCCCAGGGGCCACCGCCCGCATTCCATCCCCCGGAGAGCCGGGGCGGCCCGCACAGGTAAGGATGCCGCCAGGACGGCGCGGCTGATCGAAGGCCTCGCCTGGCGCGAGCGGCCTGCTGGGCGAGTCCCAGCAGGCCCGCTTCATTTGTGCATGCGATTCACCCGGGTCCTGATCATCCCTTGGCCTTGATGAGGCGGAGTGAAATGGTGACTGTCGCGTCGACCGTGACCGGGACGCCGTAGGCTCTGCTGGCATGTCCCGAGGCGTCGCGATGCTGCCGGTGAGCACGATTCGTCTCGCCGGACGCCACATCGTGCCGCTCACCGTCTGGTACAGCCTCGGATACCTCGCGCACTACGTGCTGACGTGGGCCGGGGTCGCAGTCAGTCACGGTGATCACGAGCAGCTGCGCCGGGTCGCCGCCGTGCTCATCTTCACCCTTCTCATCACGGTGACGCTCGCGACCATCATCGGCATGCTCACCGAGCTCTACCGGCCGGAGGACGAGTCGTTCGCCGACGCGCTCGGCCGGGCCCTGTTCCCGTTCGTGGTGATCTACGTCGCGTGGGGCATGTACACGGCGGACGTACGGGCGTTCACCAGGGTCGACATCGAGCACAACCTGGGCAGCGCGGCGCACGGCTCGGTGGCCGGGCAGGCGCTGAACATCGGCAACCTGTGGATCGGCCTGACCGCGACCGCGGTCACGTGGGCGCTGAAGTTCCTCCTCGAACGGCGCCGGGGCAACAGGGCGATGAGCGTGCTGCTCGCCTACTTTGAGACGGCGTTCAACCTCTTCGCCGTCTCTTCGGTACTCATCCTCGTCGGCGAGGGGGGCGACTGGGTGTCCAGCCGCCGGATCTGGCCGTCCGGCGTGGAGTCGCACGTCGCGCACCTCTTCTCTGCGTTCAGCACGCTGGCCCTTCCACTGGTGTGGCTGGCGATGGCGGCGGTGGCGTACGGCATCGGCATCGAGGTCGACGATCACAGTGCCGCGCTGGAGGGGACTCGTCTGCACGGGCTGGCAACGGCGAGCGAGGAATACGGCATGCTGACGAGGGTCACGACCGGCCAGCGTGAGCGCTGGGTGCCTCTCGTGTACGCCACGCGGCTCATACTGCGCATCGGCGCGGCGGCCCTGGGGCTCTTCTGCCTCTGCTACGTCGCCGTGGACCTCGCGGTGGCGTACGGCTTCCGTGGCACCCTGTACCTCATCGGTCCCGGCCACGACCCGGCCGCGTGGAAGCCGATCCTGCTGCCGCTGGAGTTCGCAAGCGAGCTGGTCAGGACCGTGCTGCACGTGGCCCTGCTGGCCGCGACCGTACGGCTCATCCAGGCCGTCAGCGACGAAAACGGAGTGCGGGAGCAGGTCCGGGTACCGGCTTGAGCGGACGGTAGCGGACCACGAACTCGACCTGGCCGGCGACGTCGGCGGGCAGCTCCGCGCGCAGCGTGACGTGCGAGACCAGGCCCGTGGCGATCGAGTCGCCGCCGGACACGGTCGTGGCGCTCCAGCTCCGCCCCGACTGGTCGTACACCAGGAACTGGGTGTCCAGCGACGCGGTGGTGCCCTTCTCGTCGAGCGCGGTCTCGTCCAGCCGTATCCGTACGCCGTCGCGGATCGGCCGCACGTCGCGCACGCGCCAGGACGCGTGGTTCAGGTAGCCGATGCCGCCCGGCGGCACGACGGCCACGGTCTCGCGGGCGCGGTGGGCCTGGTAGTAGCCCAGCTGCTCCCGCAGCGGCAGGGCCACCGCGATCGGGAGGACCACGATGAGCGCCACGGTGGCCGTACGCCCGTTCATGTCCGCTCCCCGCGGATGGTGATGCCCTCGGACGCCCCGGAGACCAGGCGCCGGGCCCGATCGTCATCGAGGCCGAGCGAGATGTTCGCCTGCGCGGTGAGCTCGAAGCCGAACGGCGGGAAGCCGCTCGGCGGGTCGTTCTCGTTCGGAAAACGGTCGGAGAGCAGCAGCGTCGATCCGGCCAGCTGCGACGGCGGGATCTCGAAGACCAGGACGCCGTGATGCCACAGACCCGGACCGAGCGTCACGCCGTCGAGAGTGCCGCCGATCGGGATGGTGACGCCTTTGACGCTTCCCCGGAACTCACGCCCGTCACGGGTGCGGAGCATCGCCGTCGACAGGCTGAGCGGCTTGCGCAGGCTGCGTGCCGACGCGGCGACGATGACGAAGACGCCGTCCGGACGGATGATCTCGCCCTCGGCCGAGGTCACCGACCGGGCAGCGCTGACGTTCTCCACTTTCACCGCGAAACCGCCGACGGTGACGGGCGAGCCGACGTGACCGTAGGCGACCAGCGGAGCGTACCGGTGGTCATAGTCGTCGGGGGCATGGGCCTTCGCCCAGATCGCCGCAATGGCGAACGCCAAGCCGATGACGACTCGCGCGACCGCCTTCATATGCCCTGCCTCCGGATCGTCAGCGGCACCGCGTACTCACCGGCGTCATCGTCCTTGGCATCGGCCGGTTTACGGGGTTTCCATTGCCGGTGGCCGTAGAAGAAGTCCTCCCGATGGTCGTATCCCCAAAAGACCATGCGTGCGTGGAAACCGGAGGGGACCGCGGCGGAGGCCAGTCCGTAGATGAGGACCACCTTGGCGGGCACGCCGGGGTGCAGCATGTTCACGTCGACGCCCTGGCTGTACCCGGTCGCGCTGATCGGTTTGACCGCCGGGCCATCGGCGACGTCGAGGGCCAGGGCGTTGACGGCGAGGTCCTGTACGAGGGTGGATCGGCTGTCCTGGTCGGTCACCCGCAGCGTGACGTCCAGGGTGACGGGGCCGCCGCTCTCCCGATGAAGGAGGGCGCCGGTCACGACCACGGCGTACCGGCCGAGGTTGATCGACCTCGCCGGCTTGCGCGGCTCCGGTTCGGGGACCGCGCGGAGCCCTCCCGTGGCCCAGGCGACGGCGACCAGCGCGACGGCGACGGCCATCGAGACGGTCAGAACCAGTCGCCGCGCCATGTCA
>DASQPY010000304.1:0-4144 GCA_035643735.1 Actinoallomurus sp.
CGCGGCGGAGACGCCAACCGTCCTGGAGGGCTTTCATGGAGAGCAGGAACCCGGTCCTCTCCCGGCGCGGTGCCGTCGGGCGGCAGCCGGGCCACGCGCCGAGCGCGCATCTCCGGACGAGGTACGACGCGCCGTCCTCCACGCCGCAGCGCTCCATGACCATCGACGACGTCGTTCGGTCGTTCGTGACGCCGGCCACGCTCGTCGTCGCCGGCGCGCTCGCGTGGGTGTTCGTGCCGGACCGTCTCGCGAACGCGGTCGCGCTGGCCGCCGGCGTCGCCGGCCTGATCTTCTGGGCGCTCGTGACCTCCGGCCGCAAGGTCAACGCGGCATCAGGGGCAACGGCCCGCTCGGCATCCTCTTCAGTGTCGCGGCGATCCTGTCTCTACCTGCTGCTCGACTTCGGCTGGATCGAGGACGGCGTGCGCTCAGGCGCTCGGCAGAAGACGTCGTGGCTCGCGGCGTTCGGGCTGACGCTGAGCCTGATATGGATCTACCTCGAGATGCTGCGCTTTCTGCCCCGCTTCGACAGCCGCGGCCGAGAGCCCGGGCGGGCTCTACCTCCGGCGCACACGGCAATGCCCCCGCGGTATCCACCGCGGGGGCGTTGCTGGCTGTCAGCCGTGGACGTCAGGGCCGGCGCGTTTGATCGTCACGCGAACCAGCACCCGGCGGTCGCGTTCCATGGACTCGCGGTACTCGTCCCAGTCCGGGTGTTCACCAGAGGTCATCCGGTAGTAGTCGACCAGCGGCTCCATGGCGTCCGGCAGGCGTACGATCTCGGCCTCGCCGTCGACCTGTGCCCATTCGCCGAAGAAGGCATCGGTGAAGAGGCAGAGCGTCACTCGGGGATCGCGGAGCAGATTGCGGGTCTTGGCCGCGGTCTCACGCGTGCTGACGATGATCCTTCCCTCGTCGTCGACCGTGCAGAGCACAGGCGACGTCTGGGGTCGGCCGTCGGCATGACGCGTGACCATGACCGCCCGGTGGTGTTCACGGGCGAAGTCGCGGGCTCGGCTCGGATCCACCGAACGGCGCTAGAAGCGAACGGCCCGCCGGTGCAGCTCGTGCTCGTGCACCAGTGCGACCGCGTAACCGTGGGAAAGTCCGTGCTCGTCGGCCAGCCAGTTGACCCGCTCGTCACATCGGAGGAAGGAGGGGCCGTTGTCTATGGCTTGGAACCACTCGGGGAGGTCACGTCCTGTGACTTTCGGGATGCGTGCGATGAGATTCTTGTGCGTCTCCGGTGAGTGGTTCAGGGACATAGGCACCTCCTGGCTAGGTGTGCATCTTTGCTGACGACTCTGCAACAGCGATGCCCATCGCACAACCCCCCGGGGGCGACCTTTCTGTCACGGCAAGTAGATCATCGGTCACTTGGCGTCGTGACTTCATTACGAGCGGCTAACGCCCTGGTTGCGAGATGCTTAAGCGCGCGGGCCCGCCAGGCCGTACAGGGCAAAGGGAGGGCCCGCGCCAGACCGTGCGTACGCCGTCAGCTGAGGCGTTCGAAGACCATCGCCATGCCCTGGCCGCCACCGACGCACATGGTCTCCAGCCCGAGCGTCTTGTCGCGGGTCTGCAGGCCGTTGAGCAGGGTGCCGGTGATGCGCGCCCCGGTCATTCCGAACGGATGGCCGACCGCGATCGCGCCACCGTGAACGTTGAGCTTGTCGATGTCGATGCCGAGCTGCCGGTACGAGGGGATCACCTGGGCGGCGAACGCCTCGTTGATCTCGACGAGGTCGATGTCGTCGATCGTGAGTCCGGCGAGCTTCAGCGCCCGTTGTGACGCTTCGACCGGCCCGAGGCCCATGATCTCCGGCGAGAGCGCCGAGACGCCCGAGGAGACGATGCGGGCGAGCGGGGTCAGGCCCAGCTCGGCGGCCTTGGTGTCGCTCATCACGACGACCGCGGCGGCGCCGTCATTGAGCGGGCAGCAGTTGCCCGCCGTGACCGTGCCATCGGGACGGAACACCGGAGCGAGCTGTGAGACCTTCTCCAGGCTCGTGCCCGCTCGTGGCCCGTCGTCCTTGGAGACCGTGGTGCCGTCCGGCAGCTCGACCGGTGTGATCTCGCGCTCGAAGAAGCCGTTGTTGATCGCCTCCTCGGCGAGGTTCTGGGACCGCACGCCGAACTCGTCCTGGTCGGCCCGGCTGATGCCCCGCATTTCGGCGACGTTCTCCGCGGTCTGCCCCATCGCGATGTAGACGTCAGGGATCTCACTGTCCTCGCGCGGGTCGTGCCATGCCTCCGCGCCGCCCTCGCCGCGCTTGGCGGTACGGGCCTGCGCCCCCGCGAACTGGGGGTTCATGGTGTCCGGCAGGCCGTCACTGCTGCCCTTGGCGAAGCGGCTCACCATCTCGACTCCCGCCGAGACGATCACATCCGCCTCGCCCGACTTGATCGCATGGAAGGCCATGCGCGTGGTCTGGAGCGAGGAGGAGCAGTAGCGGGTGACGGTCGCGCCCGGCACGTTGTCGTAGCCGAGCAGCACCGCCACCACGCGGGCCATGTTGTACCCCTGTTCACCGCCCGGCAGGCCGCAGCCGAGCAGCAGATCGTCGATCTCGGCCGGGTCGAGCTGCGGCACCTTGTCGAGCGCCGCGCGCACGATGCGAGCGGTGAGGTCGTCGGGACGTAGTTCCTTCAGCGATCCCTTGAACGCCCGTCCGATCGGGGAACGAGCGGTCGCGACGATGACTGCCTCAGGCATTACGGGTCTCCCTCATCTCGGCCCGGCAGGGTGTTCGTGCCGGATGCCCGATTCGCAGGCTACTGCGTATGAGGACCGATGCCTACTGGAGGGTAGCAAAGCTATTGGTACATTCCCGGGCTCGTCCCGTCGCCGTCGTGGACACCGTGCAGGCCGCCGTGTTCGTCGCGCCACACGCGCCAGCCGTCGACCGCCCCGGTGTACCATCCCGGCGGCACCGCGTGCGCCGTGTCGAGCTTTTTACCCGTTTTGAGGTCGTACGGGCACAGCGCGGCGACGGGGTAGAAGCCCTGCTGTCCAGTGATCTTCAAAGGGGCCGGCGCCGTCGTGCAGAAGGACCATGCCCGGGCGTGCCCGCCGACCGCGCGGCCGGTGCGCAGGTCGTACATCCGGCTCGGCCGGTCATGCGCCAGGAAGCCGACCGCCGACAGGTCCTGCGGGAAGGCCAGCCACCAGTTGGCCCCGGGCGTCCCGGTGGTGGTGAGGCGCGACATCGAGCGCCCGGTGTGCGGGTCGAGCGCGGTGAAGCCGCCGTACCGGTCGGCACCGTCGACCTCCCGGGTGATCAGCGAGATGGCAGGGTTCGGGCTGGGATAGACCCGCAGCAGCCGCTTGTGCGCCCACTGCTGCTTTCCGTCGGCGAGCCGCAGCGAGAAGAACCCGAACGCGGACAGCGGGCCGTCTCTGCGCGTCTGGTAGGGGGCCACGTAGCCGATGAGCGCCTCGCCGATCGAGCCGAACGCCCAGCCGCCCGAGAGGTTCGCCCCGCGGCCCAGGGCGTTCTCGACGGGAAAGGTCCAGGCCGCCTTGCCGGTGGCGAGGTCGTGCGCCTCGACCGTGGGGTGGGCGGCCATGCGGAACAGCACCACGCGCTTGGGGCCGGCCCACTCGACCTCGGCGACTCCCGGCATGTGCCAGGCCGGCTTGCCGGTCGCCGGATTGAGCACCGTGAAGGCGGCCGACTTGCGCGCGGTGGACTCGGACACGCAGAGCATGTCGCCGCAGGCGGCCGGGCCGAAGGTCGTGCCGACGTCTCGCGTCCAGCGCTGCGCGCCGGTGCGCGTGTCACGGCCTACGAGCGCCGCGCCGTGCCCGTGCGCCTCCACGCTCGCCACGATCGCGTGCCCGGCGGCTCCGGCGACGGCCGGCGGCGCGACCCCCATGGCGGCCGGGCGGCCGGAGATCACGGCCGGGCGCGCCCACAACCGCTTGCCGTCGTGGACGTCGCTGACGACGGTCTGCAGCCGTCCGTCCGGCAGCAGGCCGGTCACGGCGGTGATCCCGGCTCCGATCACCGGCCTGCTCACCGCGTTGACGGAGGTGTCGTTCCAGGCGGGTCTGGCCGCCTCGCCGGAGGTCTTGTGGGCGTCACCGCCGCACGCGGCCGAGCCGACGAGCAGAGTGGCAATCTGTGCCGGTATGAACGCG
>DASQPY010000305.1:0-5660 GCA_035643735.1 Actinoallomurus sp.
GTAGGCGGTGTGGTGGAGGAACGGCACGTCGGCCGTGGACTGGGCGAAGTGGCTCTGTGTCGGCGAGTGCTGTTGGTAGGCGACCACGGTGCCGTACACCATGGCGACCGCCCAGCCGGCGAGCAGTGCCCAGCGATGGAACCAGCGGGTGTAGAGGCCGAGGGCCAGCGACGGGAAGGTCTGCACGATCCAGATGCCGCCGAGGAGCTGCAGGTTGATCGAAAGGGTCTTGTCGAACGCGAGCACGAAGACCAGCGCGCCGACCTTGACCAGCAACGACACGATCCGGGCGACGCGCGTCTCCTCGGCCGGTGAGGCGCCGGGCCGGAAGAACTCCTTGTAGACGTTGCGGGTGAACAGGTTCGAGGCCGCGATCGACATGATCGCCGCCGGGACGAGCGCGCCCACGGCGATGGCGGCGAAGGCCACGCCGGCGAACCAGCTGGGGAACACGTGGTCGAACAGGGTCGGCACCGCGAGCTGGGGGTTCTTCGCCGCCCTGACCGCCGCCGCCACGTCCGGCTTGGCGAGGGCCATGTAGCCGAGAAGGGCGAGAAGCCCGAGCAGCAGCGAGTACGCCGGGAGCAGCGCGGCGTTCCGCTTGATCACGTTGCGTCGTCCCGACGCGAGCGCCCCGGTGACCGTGTGAGGATAGATGAACAGCGCCAGCGCCGACCCCATCGCCAGGGTGCCGTACGCCCAGTGGGTCATGTCATTGGTGATGAGCGAACCGTTCGGCTTGCCCGTGGCGGGGTTGGGCTTGGCCAGACTGGTCTGGGCGCTGTCGAAGATGTGATCCCAGCCGCCCAGCTTCGTCGGGATGTAGATGACCGCCACGATGATCACGATGTAGATCAGGGCGTCCTTGACGAACGCGATCAGGGCCGGGGCGCGCAGGCCCGAGGTGTAGGTGTAGGCGGCCAGCACCGCGAACGCGATGAAGAGCGGGAGGTCCTTGGCGAGCCCGGAGCCCTGCACCCCGATGACGGTCAGGACCGCCTGGATGCCGACGAGCTGGAGCGCGATGTAGGGCATCATCGCCATGATCCCGGTGACCGCGACGGCCAGGCCCAGCGACTTGGATCCGAACCGGCCCCGTACGAAGTCCGCCGTCGTGACGTAGCCGCGGACGTGGGAGACCGACCAAAGGCGCGGGCCGACCAGGAACACGATCGGATAGGCGATGGCCGCGTACGGCAGGGCCCAGTAGCCCATGGCACCGCCGGCGAAGACGGCCGCCGGCACCGCGATGAAGGTGTACGCCGTGTAGAGGTCACCGCCGAGCAGGAACCACGTGGTGAACGTCCCGAAGCCGCGCCCGCCCAGCCCCCATTCGTCGAGGTGCAAGAGGCTCTGCCCGCGCCGCCAGCGCGCGGCCGCGAACCCCATCGCCGTGACGAGGACGAAGAAGACGATGACGATGACGAGTTCGACGCCGTTGACGTCGTCCATCACGCGCCTCCTTCGTCCGCCGAGCCCGGGCTCGGGGCCGGGGCGTCACCGCGTGGGCGTGTGAGGAGGTAGGCGATCCCGATGAACACCGCTGTGATGATCACCCAGAGGAGCTGCCACCAGTAGAAGAACGGAAATCCCGCAAGCCGCGGCTTCACCCTGGCGTAACTCGGGACCGCGAGGTAGACGGCGAACGGCGCGAGGAGAAGTAACGCCACGACGATTCGTGTCGCGGGACCGGGTGAACGTGGATCACCTTGGGCCACCGGAGGCCTCCCTTTTCGAAAAGCGGCTTCCCTGGGAGACACTCTGAAGACAAATGATCACAATTGGCGAACACCGAACAACGGAACGGTAACGTCCGTCGGAGTGTCAGCGGTTGAGTGCGGCGCAGTCGTGCTCATCGGGAAGCAGCGGGCGAATCGTCACGCGGTACGTCCGGCCTCCGTCGCGCCACTGCTGCCTCGTCGCCATCCGCTGGGCCTTGGCGACATCGCCGCCGGTCAGGACGTTGCAGCTCCGCATGCCGACGCGGGTGCCGGTGTTCAGGGGCTTGAACGGCCACTTCGGCCCGGTGCCGTCCGGCGACGAGACGGCCAGGACGGCCACCCGGCTCGGGTGGTACGGCCGGGGCGCGGAGGTCTGGTCACCACGGGACCAGCTCGCCGGTGCGAGCCGGGTCAGGAACCTCGCGGCCGGGTCGTCGGCGCGCCCGCCCCCCTGGATGATCTTCGTCGTACGCGCCCGGCCCCCGGTCACGAAGGTGATGACCTTGTACATCGCGTCGGCGACCCGCGGGTTGTCGACCGTACGGGGCTTGGCGAGCCCCGCCTCGGTGGCCGCCGAGACGAGCCGCCGGAACGCCTGCGGGGTGAGGTGGTACTCGGTCGGAAGCGAGCCGCCGGTGATCACGCGACCGTCGCCGTACAGGGAGAACTCCGGCATCGTGCCGGGGCCACCCAGGCCGGCGATGCCCCCCGTGGTCATCGTGCGCAGCACCAGTGCGTCCGCCGCGCCGAGGCTCGGGGACGCCGAGTCGCCGACCTGTGCCTCAGAGTCTCCGGCGCACCCAGAAGCGAGCAGTGCGAGTCCGGTGAGGACTAATGCGACCGCCGTCTTCATCATGACCATCCTCTGTCCGGTGACAGTGCTGTCCGAACTTCGACGGTAACGGGCGCCGGATGGTTCTAGAGAGTTTGTGACAGTGCCTTGATCGGCATTTTCAGTTCGCCCAGCATCTCCAGGTCACTGCCGGTCGGGCGGCCGAGCGTCGTCAGGTAGTTGCCGACGATGATCGCGTTGATCCCGCCGAGCATGCCCGACCTGGTGCCCAGGTCGCCCAGTGTCAGCTCCCGGCCCCCGGCGTAACGCAGGATCGTGCGCGGCAGCGCGAGCCGGAACGCCGCGATGGTCTTGAGCGCCTCGGCACCCTCGACGAGGGGGTATCCGGCGAACGGCGTGCCGGGTCGCGGGTTGAGGAAGTTGAGCGGCACCTCGTCGGGCGCGAGCTCACCGAGCTGCGCGGCGAACTCGGCCCGCTGCTCGATGGTCTCGCCCATGCCGACGATGCCGCCGCAGCACAGCTCCATGCCGGCGGCGCGTACCATCTCGCAGGTCTCCCAGCGCTCCTCCCACGTGTGAGTGGTCACGACATTGTGGAAGTGCGACTTGGGAGCCTCGAGGTTGTGGTTGTAGCGGTGGACGCCCATCGCGGCCAGCTCGTCGACCTGTTCCTGCGTCAGCATGCCGAGCGAGCACGCGATGTTGATGTCCACCTCCTTGCGGATCGCCGCGACACCCTCGCGCACCTGTCCCATGAGCCGCTCGTCCGGCCCGCGTACGGCGGCGACGATGCAGAACTCCGTCGCGCCCGTGGCGGCGGTCTCCTTGGCGGCGCGCACGAGTGAGGGGATGTCCAGCCATGCGGCGCGCACGGGGGACTCGAACTGCCCCGACTGCGAGCAGAAGTGACAGTCTTCCGGGCACCCGCCGGTCTTGACCGAGATGATGCCCTCGACCTCGACCTCGGGCCCGCACCACCGCATGCGCACCTCGTGCGCGAGTGCGAGCAACTCCTCCACGCGGTCGTCGGGAAGCGTCAGGCACTCGTAGATCTGCTGCTCACGGAGTCCTTCGCCCTTCTCGAGCACCTGCGCACGCGCGACGGCGAGAATGCCGGCCGGTGCACCGTCGGTCGTGGGCGGCGCCGGGGTCTCGCGTATGTCGCTCACGGCTCTTCCTCTCGTGGGGTCAGTTCCCCGTACGTCTGCGTACGGGCATGGCAATCCTCCCGGAACCTCGCCGGGTCGAAGACTCCGCCGAGGTGCGGCGCGAGACCGTCGCGGGCGGTGAGCAGGAACTCCGGGCCGTACAGCCGCCCCGAGCGTTCGGGCAGCACCCCGGAGAGCGGACGTGCCGCGATGGTCTCCAGGTCGCGGACGTTGCACAGGTCGTCCAGGCCGGGCCGGCGCGGCCACGAGCCGATGACGATCCCGGCCAGCTCGACGCCGCGCCCGGCCATGGCCTCCAGGGTCAGCGCCGTGTGGTTGAGCGTGCCGAGCCCCGACCGTACGGTGACGAGCATGGGAGCGCCGAGGGCATGGGCCAGGTCGGCGAGCGTGGCGCCCTCGTCGTCGTAGCGCACCAGGAGCCCGCCCGCGCCCTCGACGATGACCAGGTCCCGGCCGAGCGAGGCGATCTGTTCGGCGCAGGCCGCGAGATCGGGCGGCGGCAGCCCGGCCAGGCGTGCCGCCGTGGCGGGGGCGAGAGCGGCGGCGTAGCGGGCGAACTCATGCAGATCAGTGACGCCGGCCAGCCTGCGTACCTCGTCCAGGTCACCGGCCATCCTGGGACGCACACCGGTCTGGGCGGGCTTGACCACCGCCACCGAGGCCCCGCGTGCACGCGCCAGCGCCGCGACCGCGGCGGTCACGACCGTCTTTCCCACCCCGGTATCGGTCCCGGTCACGACGAGCACACTCACCCGCGCGACTCTAGCGACTCACCGAGTGTCCCGTTCTTCTCGGGGCCGACCGGGCGCTCGCCGGCCCTCCCACGGCCTGCCACGCGTCGGTGAAGATCTCGACGCCGAGCAGCCGGGGAGGCGTCAGGGGGTCTCGCGCTGTCGGCGGAGGCGGGTGATGAACTTGTAGCGGTCGCCGCGGTAGAGGGACTGGGCCCATTCGACCGGTTCGCCCTCCGTGTCGAACGCGTGGCGGGACAGCAGGAGGAGGGGCAGGCCGACATCGACGCCGAGGAGCCGTGCGTCGTCCGGGGTGGCCAGCACGGTCTCGATGGTCTCCTCCGCCTCGGCCAGGTGCACGTCGTACGCGGTGGCGAGGGTTTCGTACAGGGACCGGTGGCGCGGGAGCTCCTTGCGCAGGCCGGGGAAGCGGCGGGCCGGGAGCAGCGACGTGTCGATCGACATCGGCTCGCCGTCGGCAAGCCGGAGGCGGTGGATGCGCAGCGCGCGGCCGCCGGGGCGGATGGCGAGCAGTCTCGCGAAGCGTTCGTCGGCGGTGACGTAGCCGATGTCGAGGATGCGCGTCTCAGGGTTCAGGCCGTGGTGGCGCATGTCCTCGGTGTAGCTGACGAGCTGCAGCTCCTGGGAGACCTTCGGCTTGGCGACGAACGTGCCCTTGCCCTGGATGCGCTGCAGGCGGCCCTCGATCACGAGCTCGGCCAACGCCTGCCGTACCGTCGTCCGCGACGTGCCGTACTTTTCCGCGAGACTCCGCTCAGGCGGCAGCGGGCTTCCGGGCGGGAGCGCTTCGGTCAGCTCCACGAGATGCTTCTTCAACCGGTAGTACTTGGGAACGCGAGGTTCCACCCCCAGCTCTGGTGCACGCTCAGCCGTCACATGCTCTCCTCACGTTCACCGCCGCGTCGCTTCGGCGTTATGAGCAGCGTACGGGCCGATCTGCTCAATGACACCAGTCAGCGCACGGGTGACCGTTGTGAGTTCCGCCTCCTCCAGGCTCGCCCGTGCGGTCAGCCGCAAACACGCGCGGCCGTGCGGGACCGATGGGGGGCGGAAGCAGCCCACACGTATGCCATACCCCGAACAGATCTCCGCCGCGCGCACGGCCTCATGCGAATCGCCGATGATGACCGGGACCACGGCGGCCGCCGGTGAGGTGGTCTCCAGGCCGAGCGCGTCCGCGGTCGCGGCCAGGCGGCGGGCGCGGTCCCGAGCGCGTTCGGCCAGT
>DASQPY010000306.1:0-9866 GCA_035643735.1 Actinoallomurus sp.
GATGTCGGGATCGGTGCGGCAGAAGCTGTTCGTCAGCTCCTCGCCGAGCTCGGGCCGGTCGTCGTTGCCCATGATCACCGGCGCCATCGCCGCCGACCAGCCGAGGTAGTTGCTCTCCAGGGATTCCAGCAGCTCATCGATGTCGGCGGCGCTGAACCCCCCGCGGCCGCCACATGTTCTGGTCACACCCGAAGCCGTGCGCCAGCATCACCACCGGCCCACCAGCAGGCCCGGTCACCGTCACGTGATTCCTGCCCCGCAGGTCCATATCGGACATCTTTCCACCGTCCCCCAACCGGAGCAGTCAACTCACCCGGGAGGGCGGGACGGAGCCGGTCACGGACGCGGGGCGCCGGCCCCCGGCCGGCACGAGGTCCGCTCGCTCACCGATGCCCCGTTAGCGATCCCGTGAGGTGCCTGCGTTGCCCCGGACGGCCACCGGTAAACCAGCGGGGCGTCACGTGGGGACCTTGACATGCCAATGGCGGAGGCGGGGAAGAGGCGTAGTTCCCGTACGGAGGGTATGTCCAAGGGTGAGTGGCCGTTCGGCCATAGGCAACGGCTGGGAGAGAACATGTTCGCGATCGAGGACATCCGCGACTGGCGGGGTCACGACGTGATCGACGCTGACGGGAAGAAGATTGGGGAACTGGAAGCCGTCTACGTCGACACAGGCACCGATCAGCCGTTCTTCGCCACCGTCAAGACCGGTCTTCCCTCCCGTCATCGGCTGGTGTTCGTGCCCTTGGCGGAGGCGACCGTGGGTCCAGGACACGTTCGCGTCGCCTTCACGAAGAAGCAGGTGAAAGACGCTCCCTCCATCGACACCGATGGAGAGCTGCGTGCCGGTGACGAAGAGGGCGTCTTCGCCCACTACGGCCTGCCCTACCAGGCGGAGCCGGACCAGCGGCGACTGGGACGCCGCTGATCGGGGATCCCGGACCGGGCCACCTGGAGGGAGCATCCGTTATGGCCTTGTTCTTGTTCATCGTCATCGTCGCGATCGCACTGGGACTCGTCGGTGCCGTGGTGAAGGGTCTCTTCTACCTGCTGATCATCGGCGTGGTGCTGTTCCTGGCGGACCTCGTCGTCGGCGGGATCCGCATGGGCCGCCGACGGGGCGCCCGCCCCGCCCGCTAGACGCCTCCAGCCTCGCGGACGAGGTCCGTGAGTCCTTCCGTTCTCCTACAAGAAAGCAGGAACTCGTCATGATCGTTCTCGGCATCATCCTCCTCATCATCGGCTTCCTGGCCCACATCTCCGTCTTGTGGACCATCGGGATCATCGTTCTCGTCATCGGCCTGGTGCTCATGGTCCTCGGCCGGCTGGGCCACGCCGTTGGTGGCCGACGCCACTACTTCTGATAGCGGGGCCGCCCCGCCGCCGGTCTCCCACCGGCTGGATGCTCCCACGTGACGCCGAAGTCGCCCGTACCTGGACGGCTTCGGCGTCACGCGCATGTACGCGTCGGTGCGGTACGCCTTGGTGAGCGCTGCCGCGGTGGGCATGACCGCGGCATCGCTGCGCGATCTCCTGTGGCAGCTGGTGGCCCTGCCGTGGGCAGCCTGGCCGAGATGGCCGAGATGGCCGAGATGAAATCTCGTCGTGCGTCGCGGAGCCGGTAACGGACCGATCAGGAATCGAGAAGCGCGGACCCCTGGGCCACATCTAACGTGACTGCCAAGGACGTCGATTCCGGGCAGACCCACGACTTCAGAAGTGATCATGACTGCGCCGTCCGGTCGCGAAAGAAGAACCGGACGTACTGCTCGAAGCTGGTTAGATCGAGCCACGCGCCACCGACGGAGACCGTGAAGTCGGCCCCGCCGAAGAGATGGAGACACGATGAGCATGGCCACCAGGACGGAGACGCAGTCGCCTGCGCCGCACGTCGCCGACGGCCACGATCTGATCCGCGTGCACGGCGCGCGCGTGAACAACCTGAAGGACGTCAGCGTCGAGCTCCCGAAGCGCCGGCTGACGGTGTTCACCGGCGTCTCCGGCTCGGGCAAGAGTTCTCTGGTGTTCGGCACGATCGCCGCGGAGTCGCAGCGGATGATCAACGAGACCTACAGCACCTTCGTGCAGGGCTTCATGCCGACGCTGGCGCGGCCCGAGGTCGACGTACTCGAAGGGCTGACGACCGCGATCCTCGTCGACCAGCAGCGGATGGGTGCGGACGCCCGCTCCACGGTCGGCACCGCCACCGACGCCAACGCGATGCTGCGCATCCTCTTCAGCCGGCTCGGGCAGCCGCACATCGGCTCGGCCAAGGCGTTCTCCTTCAACGTCGCCTCGATCAGCGGAGCGGGTGCGGTCACGCTCGAACGCGGCGGGAAGACCACGAAGGAGCGGCGCAGCTTCAGTATCACCGGGGGCATGTGCCCGCGCTGCGAGGGCCGGGGCTCGGTCACCGACTTCGACCTGTCTCAGCTGTACGACGACGGCAAGTCGCTCAACGAGGGTGCGCTCACGATCCCCGGCTACAGCGTCGACGGCTGGTACGGCCGCATCTTCAGCGGTTCCGGCTTCCTCGACCCGGACAAGCCGATTCGCAAGTACACCAAGAAAGAACTGAGCGACCTCCTCCACAAGGAACCGACCAAGATCAAGGTCGACAACATCAACCTGACGTACGAGGGGCTCATCCCCCGGATCCAGAAGTCGTTCCTGTCCAAGGACGTCGACGCGCTGCAGCCGCACATCCGCGCCTTCGTGGAGCGGGCGGTGACGTTCACCGCCTGCCCCGACTGCGACGGCACCCGGCTCAGCGAGGCGGCTCGGTCGTCGAAGATCAAGGGGATCAGCATCGCCGACGCCTGCGCGATGCAGATCAGCGACCTCGCCGGTTGGGTGCGCGGCCTGGACGAACCATCGGTGGCGCCGCTGCTCGCGTCGCTGGGGGAGACCCTCGACTCGTTCGTCGAGATCGGGCTCGGCTACCTCAGCCTCGACCGCCCGTCGGGCACGCTCTCGGGCGGCGAGGCGCAGCGGACCAAGATGATCCGCCATCTCGGCTCCTCGCTCACCGACGTCACCTACGTCTTCGACGAGCCGACGATCGGGCTGCACCCCCACGACATCCAGCGGATGAACGACCTGCTGCTGCGGCTGCGCGACAAGGGCAACACCGTGCTGGTCGTGGAGCACAAGCCGGAGGTGATCGCGATCGCCGACCACGTCGTCGACCTCGGTCCGCGCGCCGGCACCGAGGGCGGCGAGGTGGTGTTCGCGGGCACCGCCGAGGGGCTGCGCGCCAGTGACACGCTCACCGGGCGGCACCTGGACGACCGTGCTTCCCTGAAGCCGTCGGTGCGGACGCCGTCGGGGGCGCTGGAAGTGCGCGGCGCAGGCACCCACAACCTGCAGGACGTCGACGTCGACTTGCCGCTCGGTGTGCTGGTGGTGGTGACCGGCGTGGCCGGGTCGGGCAAGAGCTCGCTGATCCACGGCTCGGTGTCCGGGCGGGACGGTGTGGTCTCGATCGACCAGACCGCGATCCGCGGCTCTCGACGGAGCAACCCGGCGACGTACACCGGGCTGCTCGATCCGATCCGCAAGGCGTTCGCCAAGGCCAACGGTGTGAAGCCGGCACTGTTCAGCGCCAACTCCGAGGGCGCCTGTCCCGGCTGCAACGGCGCGGGCGTCATCTACACCGACCTGGCGATGATGGCCGGCGTCGCCACCACCTGCGAGGAGTGCGAGGGGAAGCGGTTCCAGGCATCGGTGCTGGAGTACCACTTCGGCGGCCGCGACATCAGCGAGGTGCTCGCGATGTCGGTGGCCGAGGCCGAGGACTTCTTCGGCGGCGGCGAGGCGCGCACGCCGGCCGCCCACAAGATCCTCGACCGGCTCGCCGACGTCGGGCTCGGCTACCTCAGTCTCGGCCAGCCGCTCACCACGCTGTCCGGCGGCGAGCGGCAGCGGCTCAAACTGGCCACCCACATGGGCGACAAGGGCGGCGTCTACGTCCTCGACGAGCCGACCACGGGCCTCCATCTCGCCGATGTCGAGCAGTTGCTCGGCCTGCTCGACCGGCTCGTCGACTCCGGCAAGTCGGTCATCGTCATCGAGCACCACCAGGCGGTCATGGCGCACGCCGACTGGATCATCGACCTCGGCCCCGGCGCCGGCCACGACGGCGGCCGGATCGTCTTCGAGGGCACGCCCGCCGACCTCGTCGCCGCCCGTTCCACCCTCACCGGCGAGCACCTCGCGGCCTACGTCGGCACTTGACCGAGGCCCTCGCGGACACCGTGAGACGCCGGGGGACGGGTTCGGCGGCGTTGCCCGGACACCGGTCCGGGCCGCCCGTCAGCCTGGGTGGACGTCGTGGAGCGCGGAGATGGCGTTCGCGAGCGTGGTCATCGCGTCCGTGCTCCAGGGGCGGGGGGTGATGACGACGACGTGCTCGATCCCGAGCGCCGCCGCCGCCGTGCACCGGCCGATGAAGGCGTCGCTGGACTCGCCGGTCTCCAGGCGGGTGCTCAGTGTCTTGTCGATGTCCTCGTACGGGCGGCCGAGGTCGTGGCAGTGCCGGGCGAGCGCGGCCAGACCCTCGCGTACGGTGTGGCCTCCGTCGGGGATGTCGAACAGGTTGCACGCGTCGGCGTACTGCGCCACCAGGCGGAGCGTCCGCCGCCGGCCGGCGCCGCCGATCAGGATCGGCGGGCGAGGACGCCGTACGGGCGCGGGCATCCCGAGTGGACGCGCCAACCGGTAGTGCTTCCCATCATGCGGTGAGTCGTCCCCGGCCCACATCCGGGACGCGATCCGCAGCGTCTCCTCCAGTCGTTCGAACCTTTCGGTGATCGGCGGGAACGGCAGTCCCATGGCCTCCGCCTCACCGCCATGGTGGCCCGCGCCGATCCCGAGCCAGGCCCGTCCACCGGTGAGCGCGTCCAGGGTGGTGACGGCCTTCACCAGCAGCGCCGGGGCGCGCAGCATCACGTTGCTCACCATGGCGCCGATGCGGACCCGTTCGGTGTGCGCGGCGATGAACCCGAGGGTCGTGTACGCCTCCAGCATGTCGTCCGCGCCGGACGGTGCCGTCGGGTCGGCCTGGATGAGGTGGTCGGCGATCCACACCGTGTCGACGCCGGCCTGCTCGGCGGCGCCCGCGAGCCAGGTGAGCTCGGCGCCCAGCCGCGCCGGGCCGCTCGGCCAGGTGTAGTTCGTCACGTTGATACTGACGCGCATCTTCGAAACCTTCGTTACCGGGACGTCCGTGCGGCGGGGTAGTCCAGGGGCCCGATATGGACGTTGGCGAGAAGCCAGCCACCGGCGCGGCGTACGGCCACCAGCGTGACCCGGAACCGTCCTGAGCTGTCGCGCCCGCCGGCGCTGGTCTCCTGGGCCTGGACCCCGATCACGACGGCCGTGGTGCCGAACTCGCGTACCTGTGGATCCTCCACCGCGAACGCCCGGTTCTCCAGGCCCTTGCGGAAGCGTTCGAGCCACTGCTTGCGGCTCAGGACGAAGCCCACGGGCCCGACGCCGGCGAAGTGGGCGTCGAGGATCCCGTCGAGGGCGCCGGCGTCGTTGTCCCGCTCGGCCGCGGCCCAGCGCCGCACCAGATCGAGTACGTCCGGTGATGCCGTCATGACACTCCTTCGGTCTTGAGCCGATTATCTTGGATCGGGTCTATCTATAGATTAAGATGAAACTTAGATTGAGTCCACAAATCTCACGAAGGAAGAGGATGGGGCTTCGCGAACGGAAGAAGGAGCAGACCCGGCAGTTGATCGTCGACACGGCGTGGCGGCTCTTCGCCGACCGCGGCTTCGACGACGTGACGGTCACCGAGATCGCGCGCGAGGCACAGGTCGCCAAGGCGACCGTCTTCAACTACTTCCCGGCCAAGGAGGACCTGTTCTTTCCCCGGCTGGAGGACTTCGGGGCCCGGATGGTCGAGGCGGTCGCCAGCCGGGACGACGGCGAGACGGCGCTGGCCGCCTTCCGCCGCCACCTGCTCGGCACCGGCGGCCTGCTCGACCGGGTCGAGGCCGGCGACGCCGAAGCCCTCCACCGGCTGCGCACGGTCAACCGGGTGATCGCCGCCAGCCCGGCGCTGCGAGCACGCGAACGGGAGGCCATCGCCGCCTGCGCCGACGCCCTCGCCGCGCTGCTCACCTCCGAGACCGGCGCGCCGGCCGGCGACATCGGCGCACAGGTGGCGGCGAACGCGCTGATAGGGGTCCACCGCGCGCTGGTCGACTACGTACGCAGCCGCGTGCTGGCCGACGACCGGCTCACCCGGCTCGCCGCCGATGTCCGCGAGCAGGCCACCAGCGCCTTCGCCGTGCTCGAGCACGGCCTTGGCGACCAGTTCCGCGCACAGCGCGATGACCAACCCGTGATCAGCCGATGATCACTGTGAGCGGCGGCCCTGCCGCGGGCGAGGGCGAGCGACGGAGGAAGGCGAGGTCGGATCATGGCACGGACCTACAGGTCGACGTTCTTCGGGCGCCTTCGCGACCGCACCATGGCATTCATGCTGAGCAAGGGGGTGGGGCCGCCCGGGATCTACCTGCTCACCGTCCCTGGCCGCAAGACGGGGATTCCCCGGACGACGCCGGTCGCTCCGCTCAAGGATGCCGAAGGCCGCTGGCTGGTCGCACCGTACGGACCGGACGGCTGGGCACGCAACGCACGAGCGGCAGGACGCGTGACACTGCACCGGGGCCGCACGACCGAGTCGTTCGCCGTCACCGAGTTGCAGCCGGCGGAGGCCGCGCCGATCCTCAAGCGGTACCTGACCGAGCACCCGCGCACCGTCGGCGCCTACTTCGACGTGGACGCGAACGCCCCGATCGAGGACTTCGCGGCCGAGGCCGCCCGGCATCCGGTGTTCCGCCTGTGCCGGCCCGGGGGGTGACTCCCGGAACCCCCCGATGTGAGGGGCTCCGCCCCCCGTGGGCTGGGGTCGGAGAGCACGTGAGTGCTTGCGAGCCACGCACGCAGGGATTCGCTGTGCCGTCATTGCTGCTGACCCGGTGCTTGGGCGGTCTCGAGTCGGCGGATGATCGGGTTGAGCAACTCGTTGAGTTCTTTGACCAGGGCGGCCACGGCGAGGCCGGCGGTGTCGGCCAGGGTGTCGGACGGCCCGTCGGGTGCCGGAGGGAGGGCACCGAGCGGAATGGGCGCGTCGATGAGGAGGGTGGTCCGCAGGAAGGGGTTGCGTGTCAGGTCCTGGTCGCTGGGTTCGAGGTACTGGCCGAAGGTCTGCGGCCAGTCGCGCCAGCCGCGGTCTCGCCACCATTCGCGGGAGGTCGTGAGCTGAGCGGGAAGCGGTGAGACGAGCAGCACGTGGGCCGTGAGGGTGCCGTCCCAGGGATTGCGGTCGCAGGCAACGGACAGGATCCGCCGGTGCCGGCGGACATAAGGGGGCGACGGGGTGGTGGCGAGCCGCCAGGCGGCGCAGGCGAAGGTGACCGGTGCGATGTCGCCCCACGATCCGTCGAACGCGGCGACGTTGTGCCGCACCTGCTCGGCGTAGAGGCTCACCCCGTCGCCGGCGCGTTCCCGGTCGTAATCCCGCCCGATCCAGAAGGCCTCGTTCTCGCCCATGCGTCCCTCCGGCGACGTGTTCACGTACTGCCAGTCAACGCGATCCGCCGGCATCGCCCGCCGGTTGTTCTCTCACAGCCGATTTCCCCGCAGACCACTGGCGCGGAACGACCAGGCTCTTCCCGGTGTCGGTCGCCCGCGTGGGACCTCGGCCGTCGGTCAGCCCGGGAACGACGCGGTGGCGAGCGCGACGATCTCCTCCAGGTCGGCGGCGAGCAGGAACCCGGCCTCGACCGCATGTTCCGCGGCCGCCTGGAACGCCGCGCGGTAGCCGGCGGCCCCGGACGGATAGAGCGCCGCCAGGGTCCCGGCGTCGAACGGGCGCGTCGAGCCGAACAGGAAGGCGGGCGCGGGAGAGCCCTCCTGGCCCAGCCCGGACAGCGCCGCCACCGGCACGTCGACCCACGGCGTGCGTACGCCGCCGGTCGCGATGCCGCGCCGGTCCAGCAGGGGCAGGGCCGGATGGTCCTCGCCGGACCGCAGCCGGTCCGCGGTCGGCGGCGGCGCGCCCTCGCGCACCCAGCGTTCGAGTGCCGCGATGGCGGCCTGGGCGACGTAGTGCTGCTGCGGTCCGGAGTTGATCGGAGCGGCGTAGGCGGTCCCCAGAGGGGCGGACGTGGGCGCCAGCAGCGCCGCGAGCTCGTCGGCGGTCAGTGTGCCGGAGTCGGTAAAGGCGCCGCTGAGAACGTAGGTGTCGGCGTGCGCGGCGCCCGCGACCTCCCACAGCCTGAGCCGGTCGTCATCGGTCTGCCGTGACCCCACCGAACTGAGCACGCCGAACACGTCGGTCTCACTTTGCAGAATGATGACCGGCGCCTCGCCGTCCGTGCGGACCCGTACATCGCCCTCCAACGCCCGTGAGTCCCATCCCGTCAGGCTCGCGGGCTTACCGGGGCGCCCGTGGATCAGGTAGCCGTCGAAGCCCCCGCCGAGCGGAGCGACCGCGTTCACGTAGGTCACCAGGTAGGCGGCCGACTGCGACTGCCCCATGGCGAGCACCCGCCCGGCGGTCAGCGGGCCGAGCACCCCTGTACCGCCCGGCCGCCGCGCGACCGCTCCGGCCTGGGCGAAGATGTCGTAGGAGAAGGCGTCGCCCGGGTGGTCGAGCGAGGCGTACCGGTAGGCGTCGCTCTGCTTGAGGGCCGGCAGCACGATTGACGACGCGGCGCCGTCCTCCGCGGCGCGTGCCGCGAAGACACCTCCGCCTTCGATGCCTTCTCGCTGCGTGGACACCCCGATCCAGGCGAAGCCGTCGCGGAGCAGGTGCCGGTGCGTCGTCAGCCAGCCGGCCGGAGTGTCCGCGCCCGCCGTGACGTTGAGCCACTCCGTCACGACCGAGCCGTTGAACGCGGCCGGGTCGGCGGGCCGGTACACCACCAGCCGTGTGGTGAACGGCGCGTAAGTGTTCTCGCGGACCTGCCAGAGGCCGTCATCGCCGGTCGCCCCGGCGGGCTCGTACGAGCGGGCCGTGCCGGACAGGATGTACTCCTCGGTGAGATAGCCGGCCGTCGTCAGGTCGAAGAACGTGGAGATCAGTTTCGGGTCACCCTTGATCGGACCGGTGAGGTTCATCGGGTCGCCTTCTCGTTGGCCGGGGGATGAACCGATCGTATGCGCCCATCCCCTGGGCGGTCCGCCTGCTCACCCGCTGATCGCCGTGACCGATCGTGGTTGCCGGGGTATATAGAGCGTCATAGGTCTGCTCTGATGAGCATCGACTGCTATGGGTTGCTCTGCGTACCGGGGGGAAACACATGTTCGGTCGCCGCGAGACGGGTTTTCTCTCCGCCGTAGGAGTGAACACGGCGCGTTTGGCGGTGGTCGGCCTCACGGCGCTGGGAAGCAGCATGTCGTTGCCGGCGAGCGCCGATGACCAGCACAACGGCAATGGCAAGTTCAACCGGATCTCATCCCCGTTCAACAGTCCCAACCATATGCGGGGAGTTCAGCATGTCATCAACGCGAACTCCGGCGGCAGCACCATAAACCAATCCAGCTTCTGCAAAAGAAAGGTCCATTGCCGATTCGTGCAGAAGGCCTACCTGGGCGGCTGGTGACTCAAGCGGCAGCAGGTCCGCCTGGTCGAAGGTCGTGACGCTGAGCCGAGCGCGGGGATCATCGACTCCAAGAGCGTGAAGGCCGCCGACACCGTAGCCACGACTCGCGGGGGTATGACACCGGCAAGAAGGTGGCGGGACGCAAACGCTTCATCGTCACCGACACGCTCGGCCTGCTCATCACGGTGACGGTGTGCGCCGCCAGTGTCCAAGTCCGCGACGGCGCCAAGGGTCCGCTGC
>DASQPY010000307.1:0-11763 GCA_035643735.1 Actinoallomurus sp.
GACTCCTCGCGGTAGCGGCCGGCGAAGACCTGCTCGCCGCCGATGCCACGCAGGACGCGCAGGCCGGAGACGATGTCGGTGGACCTGGTCGTGAGCTCGCCCTGCAGGTCACGCTGGTGCCGCTGGCTGTGGTGCAGCGGCCGGAGCATCGGGGCGACGACGGCGGCCATCAGCGGGACGCCGATCAGGACGATCAGGCCGAGGGGCAGCGAGGTGAACAGCAGGATCGCGCCGACCAGGATGATCGCCACGACCGCGCCGGTGCCGCGCGCCGTGATCTCCATCGCGCCCCCGATGTGGGAGACGTCCGCGATGCCGACGCTGACCACCTCTCCGGTGGCCAGGCGCTTGGGCAGCGTCGCCCCGAGGCGCGCGGCGTGACGGCTCGTCACCTGGACCGTGCGGAACGCCCCGCCCAGCCAGTTGGTGACCGCGAACCGGTGCCGCATCACGCCCGCCACGGCCTGGACCACGCCGAGCAGCAACAGCACGCCGGACCAGGCGAGCAGCGCATCGGTGTTCTTCGGAGTGACGCCCTCGTCGATGGCCCGGCCGATCGTGGCCGGCATCAGCGCCTGGGTGACCATCCACAGGACACCCCACGCGGCGCCGCCCACCATCGACGCGGTCTGGGCACGGGCCGCCCACAGCAGATAGCGCGCCGGTGATCGGCGGTCGGGCGTGCCGGGATCGGATACGGGCAAGGAGCGCATGGCAAATCCCATGACCGGGAAGGAGTGGGCCTCCCGACGTTACCTATACGCTCTGATCAGCCGCGAACCCTTTTTCAGGAGCGAGCCGACTCGGCGGCGAAGTGACACGCGCTCGGGTGCGGTGAGCCACTGCCGGGACGTGTCTCCAGGGCGGGAACCTCCACGGCGCACAGGTCCTCGGCCTTCCAGCAGCGTGTGCGGAAGCG
This sequence comes from Actinoallomurus sp., assembly GCA_035643735.1. GTDB lineage: Bacteria > Actinomycetota > Actinomycetes > Streptosporangiales > Streptosporangiaceae > Actinoallomurus. Next base: position 920 of record DASQPY010000307.1, read on the forward strand.
GCAGCCGGACGGCGGGTTCGTCGGGCTCGGCACGTCGCCCTCGAGGACGATCTGCCCGGTGCTCCGCGTCGGGTCCGGCACCGGGACGGCGGACAGCAGCGCCTGGGTGTACGGGTGCGTGGGGTGATCGTAGATCTGTTCCTCGTCACCGATCTCGACGATCTTGCCCAGGTACATCACCGCCACGCGGTCGGAGATGTGCCGGACGACGGCGAGGTCGTGGGCGATGAAGACATAGGACAGCCCGAACTCCCGCTGCAGGTCGGCGAGGAGGTTCATGACCTGTGCCTGGACCGAGACGTCGAGCGCGGACACCGGCTCGTCACAGATGATCACGTCGGGCCGCAGCGCGAGAGCGCGCGCGATGCCGATCCGCTGCCGCTGCCCGCCCGAGAACTGGTGCGGGTAGCGGTTCACGTGGTCGGGCTCGAGTCCGACGATCTCCAGCAGCTCGCGTACCCGGGTCGACCGGCCGCCCTCGGGGTCGCCGTGGATCGCGAACGGCTCGCCGACGATGTCACCCACCGTCATCCGCGGGTTGAGCGAGGTGTACGGGTCCTGCATCACCATCTGCATGCGGCGCCGCAGCCGGCGCAGCTCCGGGCGCGACAGCGAGAACACGTCACGGTCCTCGAACAGCACGCTGCCCGAGGTCGGGCGCTCCGCTCCCATCAGGAGCCGGGCGAGGGTGCTCTTGCCGCAACCGGACTCGCCGACCAGGCCGAGCGTCTCCCCCCTGCGCAGCTCGAAGGAGACCCCGTCGACCGCCTTGACCTGCCCGACCTGGTGACGGAACAGCACGCCCTGGGTCAGGGGGAAGTGCTTGGTCACCTCCCGGACGGAGAGGATCTCATCGGCCATCGGAGACCACCTCCTCGGCGTAGTGGCACGCGCTCCGGTGCCCGCTGTCGTTTCCGGGTGAGGGTGCCCCGGACCGGGCTCCGGACCGATCCGAGGCGCCCTCACCGGCCCGTACGAGACGGAGTTCGGGAACTTCCGCCGAACACCGGTCCCTCGCACGGGGGCAGCGGGGATGGAAGGGACATCCTGGGGGAATGGCGGCGAGGTTCGGCGGCGCGCCCTTGATCGGGGTCAGCTCCCGGCCGCGTACGTCGATGCGCGGCACCGAGAGCAGCAGCCCCTCGGCGTACGGGTGCGCGGGCCGCGCGTACAGCTCCTCCACGCCGGCCTCCTCCACGACGCGGCCGGCGTACATCAGCGCGATGCGGTCCGCCACGTCGGCCACCACGCCCAGGTCGTGGGTGATCAGGATGAGACCCATCGCCATCTCGTCCTGCAGTTCCGACAGCAGCCGCATGATCTGTGCCTGCACCGTGACGTCGAGCGCGGTCGTGGGCTCGTCGGCGATCAGCACGTCGGGTTCGAGGGCCAGCGCCATGGCGATCATCACGCGCTGCCGCATGCCGCCGGAGAACTGGTGCGGGAAATCGCCCGCCCGCTCGGCCGCCGACGGGATGCGCACCCGGTCCATCAGCTCGACCGCCCGCTTGCGCGCCTCCCGGCGTGACGTCCCGCGGTGCACGACGAGCATCTCGGCGATCTGGTCGCCGACCCGGTGCACGGGGTTCAGCGACGACAGTGCGTCCTGGAAGATCATCGCGATCTGCGCGCCACGGTAGGCGCGCCGCTTCTTCTCCGGCAGGCCGAGCAACTCGGTGCCCCGGAAGCGCACCGAACCGTTCGTGATCCGGCCGGGCGGCGTGTCGAGGATGCCCATGACGGCCTGCGCGGCCACGCTCTTGCCGGACCCGGACTCGCCGAGGATGGCGAGCGTCTCGCCCTCCTCCAGCGTGTACGACAGGCCGTTCACGGCCTTGACCGCCGAGCCGCGCGAGCGGAACTCCACGTGCAGGTCGGCGACCTCCAGCAGCGGACTCATGTCTTGGCTCATCTCAGCTTCGGGTCCAGAGCGTCGCGTACGGCGTCGCCGAGCAACAGGAAGCTCAGCACCGTCGCGGTCAGGAACACGGCCGGGTAGATCAGCAGGTAGGGGTAGTCGGTGAAGATCTCCTGCGCCTGACTGAGCTGCAGTCCCCACGAGACTGTCGGGTACTGCAGGCCCACGCCGAGGTAGTCGAGCGTCGCCTCGTACCCGATCACCACGCCGACGTTGAGCATCGCGTAGACGAAGACGGGCGCGACGGCGTTCGGCAGGATGTGGCGGACCACGATGCGCAGGTCGCGGGCGCCGAGCAGGCGCGCGGCCTGCACGTAGTCGGCGTCGCGTACGGACAGCACCTGGCCGCGCATGAGCCGGGTCATCGTGGGCCACCACAGCAGGCCGAGCACGAACGACTCGGCGAACACCCCGTGCGAGGGGAACGCGGTCAAGATGACGAGCGCACCGAGCAGCAGCGGCAGGCCGAAGAAGATGTCGGTGATCCGGGAGAGGAACGCGTCCAGCAGCCGCCCGTAGTAGCCCGACAGCGAGCCGAGCGTGATGGCGAGGGCCAGCGCGATGCCGGTCACCAGGAAGCCGACCACGATCGGCGCGCGGGTGCCGTGCACGATCTGCGCCCAGTAGTCACAGCCGTGGGTGTCGGTGCCGAGTGGGTGATGGCCTCCCGCGAAGGGGTTCCACGACGGCGGCCGCAGCTTGGCCTGACGTACGTCGCAGCCACCGTTCGGGCCGACGCTCGTGAACAGTGACGGGAAGGCGGCGAGCAGCCCCATGAAGGCCAGGATCACCACCGCGACCCAGAACGTCACGCGGCGGCACAGGTCGCGCCAGGCGTCGCCCCACAGCGACGCGGACGCCCCGCTGACCACCGCGCCGGTCTGCGCGGTCGCGGCGACCTGCGTCGTCTCACTCATGGGCCCTCCTTCGTCGGAGGAGTGACCGTGACACGCTGTGCTCTTCGATTGGCTCGCTTCGCTCACTCATAGCGGATCCTCGGGTCGAGGACGCCGTACAGGATGTCCACCACGAGGTTGGCGAACAGGTAGACCAGGACGAGCAGCGTCGCGATGCCCACCACCGTGGGGCCGTCCTTGATCTGGATGGCGGTGAAGATCTGCCCGCCGATGCCGGGCAGGTTGAAGATCCCCTCGATCACGATCGCCCCGGCCATCAGCGAGCCGAGGTCGACGCCCAGGTAGGTGATGACCGGGATGAGGGAGTTGCGCAGCGTGTGCCGGACCAGCACCCGCCGCCGGCTCAGGCCCTTGGCCACCGCGGTGCGCACGTAGTCCGCGCGGAAGTTCTCCACCAGGCTGGTCCGTGTCAGCCGGGCGATGTAGGCCAGGCTCGCCGAGCCGAGCACGATGCCCGGCAGCAGATAGCTGTACGGCCAGCCGTCATCGGTGCCGGCCGTCGGGAACCACCCGAGCTTGAGGCCGAAGACGAGCTGCGCGCAGTAGGCGAGGACGAAGGTCGGCACCGCGATGACGAGCGTCGTGCCGCTCAGCACCAGGGTGTCGACGACGCCGCCCTTGCGGCGGCCCGCCCAGACGCCGAGCCCGATGCCGACGACCAGCTCGAAGATCCACGCGGTGAGGGCGAGCCGGGCGGTGACCGCCCAGTCCGTCTTCATCACGTCCGCGACGGGCTGGCCGTTGAGCGTCTCCCCGAAGTCGCCGTGCACCAGGCCCCAGAGGTAGTGGCCGTACTGCACGATCAGCGGCTGGTCCAGGTGGTAGTGGTGCCGCAGCGACGCGTACACCGCAGGCGGCATCGGCTTGTCGCCGCCCAGGGCCCGAATCGGGTCCCCGGGCAGCGCGAAAACCGCGAGGTAGATCAGGAGCGTCGTCCCGATCAGGACCGGCACCATCTGCAGCAGGCGCCGTACGACATAACGCCACACGCTATTTGACCGTCACCTGGTCGAGGTGCACGAGCGTGGTCACGTACGGGTCGGCCTGCACGCGCCCGATGTGGCTGGAGTGGCCGGCCTGGTCCTGCCAGTTCCACAGCGGGGTGGTCGGCAGGTCCTTCAGCACGAGGTCCTCGGCCTGCTGGTAGTACTGCTGGGCTTCCTGCGGGGACTTGGCGGCGTTGGCCTTCATGATGAGAGCTTCGCACGCCGTGCCGTCATACCCGCTGCGGCTCGGCTTGCTGCACCGCGGCGTCAGGTAGTCCTCCGGGGAGGGGTAGTCCATCGTCCAGTTGCTGCGGTACGGCCCGGTGCCCTTGTGGTCGATCAGCTTGCTGATGTAGTCCGACGCCTGGACCTTGTCGAAGGTGATGTCCTTGATGCCGAGGTTCTGCTTGAGCTGGTTGGCGACGTCGGTCATCCACTGCTCGTACGTCGGGTCGGCGTTGGAGAACATCAGGTGCAGCGTGCCCTTGTAGCCGCCGGCCTTGTCGTACAGCTGCTTGGCCGCCTGGGGGTTGTAGGTGCAGGCGTCGCCGCACGCGTTGGCGCGGTAACCGGGCACGATCGGCGCGAGCAGGGAACCGGTGGGCTTGAAGGTCCCGTTGTAGACCGCGTTCACGATGGCCTGCCGGTCGATCGCCATGGAGATCGCCTTGCGCAGGTCGGGGTTCTTGAACGCCGGGTCGTAGAGCGGGAACTCCAGGAAGTCCATGGTGCCGCTCGGCACGCTCAGAAAACGGTCGCCGAGGAGGCGCTTGGCCTCCGGCACCTTGGCCGCCGGGATCTGGGTGTCGAAGTCGACGTTGCCGGCCCGCAGGTCGGTGTACGCGGCGTCGCGGCTGGCGTAGGTCTTGAAGATCACGCCCGCGGACTTGGCCGGGCGGGGGCCCTTGTAGCCGTCGTACCTCTTCGTCTTGATCTGGCGGTTGTGCTCCCAGGAGCCGTCCATCATGAACGGCCCGTTGCCGATCGGCTTCTGCTCGTACGCCTTGAGGTCGGTGAAGGCGGCCTTGGGCATCGGCGCGGTGCCGATGAACGACAGGACGTACGGGAACTGGCTGAACGGCTGTTTGAGCGTCACCTGCAGGGTCTGCGGGTCGACGACCTTGAGGCCCTTGAGCGTGTGCGTCTTGGGCTTGCCGCTGTCGGGGTTGAGGTCGTCGTAGCCGTCGATCGTGCCGAGGTAGTAGTTGTTGCCCCAGGCGTTCGTCGCGTCGGCCGTGGCGTTCCAGGCGTCGGCGAAGCTCTGCGCGGTCACCGGCTCGCCGTTGTGGAAGGTCAGACCCTGCTTGATCTTGATCGTCCAGACCTTCTGGTCGGTCGAGCTCACCGACTCCGCGTCCTGCGGCACCGGCTTGCCGCCGGCGTCGAGCGTCATCAGTGTGTCGAAGAGCGCGGTCTCGACGTTCAGGCCGTAGGCGTCGTTCGTGTTGCCGGGTATCAGGTGTTCCGGCTCGATGTTCGCGAACGTGAAGGTCTTGGACTTGTTGCCGGATCCACCACCGCTACCACCGCAGGCCGACGCCGCCATCGCGACCGCGACGAAGCCGACGAGCATCCCCTTGACCTTCATCAAGCCTCCATATACGCCGCAGGTGGGAGCTACCTTGGCCAAGGTGCGGCAACAGACGGTAGATCTTTGCCGAAAATGTGTCGAGATTGAAATATTCCTACCAGTGATCGGTGGTGGGGAAAACGTAGCGAAGATGTGTCCGCCGCGCTGGTCGCCGTTCGTCGGTTGGACGCCGACACAAGGAGGAAGTCATGCGGTACATGCTGTTGATCTGCGGTGACGAGTCCGTGGTGCCGACCAGCGAGCAGAGCGAGGACATGCGGACCTCGGCCATCTCGTGGGTCGAGGAGATGGACGGACGCGGAGTACGCCTTCAGGGCTCGCGGCTGCGCCCGGTGAGCGAGGCCACGACCGTCCGCGTACGCGACGAGGAGCTGATGGTCTCCGACGGGCCGTTCGCGGAGACGAAGGAACAGATGGGCGGCTATGACCTGATCGAGTGCAAGGACCTCGACGAGGCGATCGAGATCGCGTCCAAGCACCCGGTCGCCCGGTTCGGCTCGGTCGAGATCCGGCCGTTGGGCTGAATGACGTACACGGCCCGGCAGGAAGGGGGGACGTTCCCTCCTCCCGGGCCGCGGGCTCTCAGCCTCGGGTGGCCGCCCTGAGCAGGTCGGCGTTGAGACGGGAGATGGTCTCCAGCGGGATGCCCTTCGGGCAGACCGCCGTACATTCGCCGGTGTTGGTGCAGCCGCCGAAGCCTTCGGCGTCCATCTGGGCGACCATCGAGGTGACACGGTCGTAGCGTTCGGGCTGGCCCTGCGGCAGCAGGCCCAGGTGGGTGACCTTCGCGGCGGTGAAGAGCATCGCCGAGGCGTTCGGGCAGGCGGCGACACAGGCGCCGCAGCCGATGCAGGTGGCGGCGTCGAAGGCGTCGTGCGCGTCGGCTCTCGGCACCGGGATGGCCGCCGCGTCGGGAGCCGACCCGGTCGGGGCGCTGACGTAGCCGCCGGCCTGGATGATCCGGTCGAACGACGAGCGGTCCACGACCAGGTCCTTGATGACCGGGAACGCCGCCGCGCGCCAGGGCTCGATCGTGATGACGTCGCCGTCCTCGAAATGGCGCATGTGCAGCTGGCAGGTGGTCGTCGCCTGCTGCGGGCCGTGCGGCGTACCGTCGATGACGAGCGAGCACATGCCGCAGATGCCCTCCCGGCAGTCGTGGTCGAACGCGACCGGATCCTCCCCGTCGAGGATCAGTTTCTCGTTGAGGACGTCGAGCATTTCGAGAAAGGACATGTCCGGCGAGACGTCGCCCAGCTCGTACGGGACCATCCGCCCCTTGTCGGCCGCGTCCTTCTGCCGCCAGACCTTCAGTGTGAGCTTCACTTGTACGACCTCTGGACCATCTTCACGTTCTCGTACTCCAGGTTCTCCTTGTGGAGGACAGGGGGCTCCCCGGCGCCGGGGTACTCCCAGGCCGCCACGTAGGCGAAGTGCTCGTCGTCGCGCAGGGCCTCGCCATCAGGCGTCTGCGACTCGGCGCGGAAGTGGCCGCCGCACGACTCCGTACGGTGCAGAGCGTCGACGCACATCAGTTCGGCCAGCTCGAAGAAGTCCGCGATCCGCCCGGCCTTCTCCAATGCCTGGTTGAGCTCCTCGTTCTCCCCCGGCACCTTGACGCCGCTCCAGAACTCCGCGCGCAGCTCGCGGATCCGGTCGATGGCCTTGCGCAGGCCCTCGTCCGTACGCTCCATGCCGCAGTACTCCCACATGAGGGCGCCGAGCTCGCGGTGGAAGGAGTCCGGCGTACGGTCGCCGTCGACGGACAGGAGCCGTTCGATGCGGTCGGTGACCGCCGAACGGGCCGCGACGACCGCCTCGTGGTCGTCGCCGACCTTCGGCAGCGGACCGCGCGCGAGGTAGTCGCTGATGGTGTTCGGCAGCACGAAGTAGCCGTCGGCCAGGCCCTGCATCAGCGCGGACGCGCCGAGCCGGTTGGCGCCGTGGTCGGAGAAGTTCGCCTCGCCGATGACGAACAGGCCCGGGATGGTCGACTGCAGGTCGTAGTCGACCCACAGCCCGCCCATCGTGTAGTGGACGGCCGGGTAGATGCGCATCGGCACCGTGAAGGGGTCCTCGCCGGTGATGCGCTCATACATCTCAAAAAGGTTCCCGTACTTCTCGGCGACGGCGTCGCGGCCGAGCCGCGTGATCGCCTCGGCGAAGTCGAGGTAGACGCCGAGCCCTCCAGGGCCGACGCCGCGGCCCTCGTCGCAGACGTTCTTGGCGGCGCGGGAGGCGACGTCGCGTGGCACGAGGTTGCCGAACGACGGGTAGAGGCGCTCCAGGTAGTAGTCGCGCTCGTCCTCGGGGATGTCGCCGGGCGCCCGGGTGTCGCCGCCGTCCAGGGGCACCCACACACGGCCGTCGTTGCGCAGCGACTCCGACATCAGCGTCAGCTTCGACTGGTGCTCGCCGCTCTGCGGGATGCAGGTCGGGTGGATCTGGGTGTAGCAGGGGTTGGCGAACAGCGCGCCCTTGCGGTGGGCCCGCCAGGTCGCCGTGACGTTGCAGCCCTTGGCGTTGGTGGACAGGAAGAAGACGTTGCCGTACCCGCCGGAGGCCAGCACGACGGCGTCGGCGGTGTGCGTCTCGATCTCACCGGTGACCATGTCGCGCGCGACGATGCCGCGCGCCACGCCGTCGATGACGATCAGCTCGAGCATCTCGTGGCGGGTGAACATCTCGACGGCGCCGGCCGCGACCTGGCGTTCGAGTGCCTGGTAGGCGCCGAGCAGCAGCTGCTGGCCCGTCTGCCCGCGAGCGTAGAAGGTCCGGGACACCTGCACGCCACCGAAAGAGCGGGTGTCCAGCAGTCCTCCGTACTCGCGGGCGAACGGCACGCCCTGCGCCACGCACTGGTCGATGATCTCGGCGCTGACCTGGGCGAGGCGGTAGACGTTCGACTCCCGGGACCGGTAGTCGCCGCCCTTGACGGTGTCGTAGAAGAGCCGCTGGATGCTGTCGCCGTCGTTCCGGTAGTTCTTGGCCGCGTTGATGCCGCCCTGCGCGGCGATGCTGTGCGCACGGCGCGGGCTGTCCTGGTAGCAGAACGACTTGACCCGGTAGCCCAGCTCGCCCAGCGTCGCGGCGGCCGAGCCGCCGGCCAGGCCGGTGCCGACCACGATGACGGACAGCTTCCGGCGGTTCGCCGGGTTGACCAGCTTTCCGCCGAAGCGCCGCTTGTCCCAGCGCTCCTCGATCGGTCCGTCCGGCGCCCTTTCGTCGCGGATCGGCGCGCCCTCGGTGAACAGCTCGTTCATGACACCACTCCGATCGTGACGAAGACCGGTACGGACACGAAGCCGATCACGAGCAGGGCCGCGACGGTGTCCGCGAGCAGCCGCAGGCCGCGGTAGCGGCTCTGCCGGCCCCAGCCGAGCGTCTGGAAGGCGCTCCACAGGCCGTGCCGCAGGTGCAGCCCGACCATGACCACGGCGACGACGTAGAAGACCGTGACGTACCAGTGGGAGGGGGCGAAGTCGGCGACGACCTTGTCGTACGGCTCCGCACCGCCGCCCTTCGGGTTGACCGCGCCGAACGTCAGGTCCAGCAGGTGCCAGATGACGAACAGCAGGATGACGACCCCGCCGTAGCGCATGACGTCCGTGGCGTACCGGTGCTCGTGCGCCACCGGCCGTGCCGCGTACCGGACCGGCCGTGCCTTCCGCGCGCGGCGGGCGAGCGAGACCGCCGACCACATGTGCAGGATCACCGCGACGGTGAGCACCACCTCGGTGATGGTCAGGAAGACGCGGTGCGGGAGGGCCGGTTCGCCGATCGTGCGCAGCCAGTGCGCGTAGTGGTCGAACTCCTCGCGCCCCAGGAAGATCTTGAGGTTGCCGACCATGTGGGCGACGAGGTAGAGCACGAGGATCGCCCCGGTCACCGCCATGACGGCCTTCTTGCCGACGGACGAGCCGTACAGCCTCCGCGGACGCGTCTGGGGAGCCGTCACCTGCGGAGGGGCGGACACCGTGCTGGATCTCGTCGACACGTTTCGGAAGCTATGCCTGGATCCGTCGGTGCGTCCAAGACATGATTCCGCTCGATTCGATAGCCGTAGGCTATGGAGTGTGCAGCTACAGCAACTCGCGTACTTCGTCGCGGTCGCGGAGGTGAGGCACTTCACACGCGCGGCGGAAACGCTACGGGTGGCCCAGCCGTCTCTGTCCAAGCAGATCAGGACGCTGGAGGCCGAGCTCGGCGCGCCGCTGTTCAGCCGCGCACGCGGCAACATCGCGCTGACGCCCGCCGGTGAGGCGCTGCTCCCGCTCGCGCGGCGCATCCTCGCCGACGTGGAGACGGCCCGGCGCGAGGTGCAGGACCTCACCGGCCTGCGCCGCGGCCGCGTACGCCTGGGCGCGACGCCGTCCCTGTTCGCGGGCCTGCTCGCCGACGCGCTGGCCCGCTTCCGCGGCCGTTATCCCGGCATCGAGCTGCGCGTGGAGGAGGGCGGCTCGCGCGACCTCGTACGCGACCTGGCACGCGGGCACCTCGACCTGGCGCTGATCATCCTGCCGTTGCAGAGCACGGACCCGGCGCTGGAGACCACGCCGATCCTGCGCGAGAACCTGGTCGTCGTCTCCCCCCGCTCCGGCGCGCCGGAGCGCGCGTACGTACGGATCGAGGACCTGCGCGGACGGCCGCTGGTGATGTTCCGGCAGGGGTACGACCTGCGCGAGGCGACCCAGGCGGCCTGCCGTCAGGCCGGCTTCGAGCCGACGTTCGCCGTCGAGGGCGGCGAGATGGACGCCGTGCTGCGCTTCGTCGAGGCGGGACTGGGACTGGCCGTGGTGCCCTCGATGGTCCTGTCCGGCCGGCCCGGCCTGGTCGGAACACCCCTGGCACCGCCGGGCCTGCAGCGCACGATCGCGCTGGCACACCGCAAGGACGTGCATCCGACGCACGCCGCGCGGGCGTTCCGCGAGACGCTGCTCGAGTTTCTCGCCGACGCCGGGGCACGCGGCGACCTCCCGCCGGGCGTCCACCGCGCCGGTCCGGCCGGAACCGATTGAGGGAAAGGGATCGGCCGCTTCGGCAAGCATGGGTGTCGATCGACCATGGAGGCACGCCACTACCGAGCCCTCTCCCGTATGGCTCCCGCGCCCGCGGCCGCGGGCCACGAGGACCGCGTCCTCACCTCGGTGTACGCGCCGCGCTGTCTCCCGGCGAGCGCGACGTACTGCTGCTCGTGGCGTCAAGCCGGCTCAGCCATGAGGACGTCGCCCAGGCGCTCGGCATCTCCTACGGCACGGTCGGCTCCGGGCTCAGTCGCCGACGTGTTCGTCACGGCTGAATGGACGAACCGGTTGCCAACGGTCGTCCCTGGGCCGAGAAGCCGTCTCCGAGGGTGATCGATCACCGTGACGATCCGCATGGCGCGCGGCCATGCGGGTCTCGGTGGCATCAGCCGGAGATGACCTCCACGT
>DASQPY010000308.1:0-3632 GCA_035643735.1 Actinoallomurus sp.
CGGATGCGCGCTGGCGTCGGCGTCCGTGGACAAGGGGCGGATGTGCATCGCGCTCTCGAAGCGGCTCGGCGGAGCGCCGGAGTCCTCGATTCTCGGGGTGAACGGCAAGGTCTCCCCGACGAGCGCCGCGCTGGCCAACGGCGAGCTCATCAACGCGATGGACTACAGCGCGCTCTTCGGACGCGGTGGTCATGCGACGCCCAACCTGATCCCCGCCGTGCTCGCCATGGCCGAGAGCGCCCACGCGTCCGGCAAGGACCTGATCCTGGCCATCGCGCTGAGCCACGAGATCAGCATCCGGCTCTCCCGCGGCCTGTCACCGATCATGACGGTGACCCCTGAGGGGCCGGACAGCCAGAGCTACCGCTGGACGCCGGCCTATGGTTTCTCCCGGTTCAACATCGGCGCCGCGGCGGGCGCCGCGCGGATCCTCGGCCTCGACCAGGACCGGCTCGCGCACGCACTCGGTCTGGCCGGCCACCACGCGCAGCTCCCGACGAACGCCAAGTTCGCGCACAGTGAGCCGCCCGCGGCCATGACCAAGTACGGCACCGCCGGTTGGCAGTCGACGGGAGCCCTCGTGTCGGCGCTCCTGGCCGAGATGGGCTACGTCGGCGACCTCACCCTGTTCGAGAGCGAGATCGGATTCTGGCGGTTCTCCGGCTCGGAGAAGTGGGAGCCGGAGAAGGTGCTCGACGGCATCGGCACCGAGTGGGGCTACGTGGACCTGGACTACAAGCCGTACCCCTGCTGCCGGCTCGTCCACTCGTCGCTGGCGCTCTTCGTCCGCATCGTCGCCGAGCACGGCCTCAAACCGGACGACATCGAGAGCGTCCGCGTGAGCGGCCACCCGTACGGCGCGCACCCCAACTCACTGAACACGACCATCACCAACAACATCGACGCCCAGTTCAGCATCCCCTACATCTTCTCGGTGGCCGCCCACGGCGTACGGATCGGCGCCGAGTGGCAGGACGACGCGACGATGCACGACCCCGGGATCCTCGGCTTCATGGACCGGGTGACCTACGAGGTCCATCCGGACTACTACCGCCGCCTGCCGAAGGATCCGCGGTCGAGCCTCGGCGCGATCGAGGTCGTGACGAAGGACCGGACCTTCGTCGACTCCACGGACTACGCCTACGGGTCTCCCGTGCCGGGCTTCGAGTTCACCGACGAGGCACTGATCGAGAAGTTCCGCCACAACGCCGACCGCGTCGTCTCCACCGACAGCGCCGACCGTGCCGTCGAGGCGGCGTTCGGTCTCGAGTCGCTGGCTGACATCGCCGACCTGATCACGCACGTCACCCCGAGGTAGTCATGAAATCGACCAAGAGCATCACCAAGACCCGTGTGGTCCGGAAGACCGAAGATTCCCCGCTGGTGATCGACGCGGACGTGTGCGTCGTCGGCGCGGGCATCTCCGGGGTATCGGCGGCCATCGAGGCGGCACGGCTCGGGCACAAGGTCGTCCTCGTCGACGGGTTGCCGAGGCTGGGCGGCCAGGCGGTCAACGCGATCATCGGAACGTTCGCCGGCCTGCTCTCGAACGGCCCCGACCCGTACGTCTTCACGTACGGGATCGCCCAGGACATCCTGCGCGACCTCGGCGCCTCGGGCGACCTCCATCTGCGGCGTAAGCACAACACGGTCATGTACGACGAGCGCGCGCTCGGCCAGTGGGTCGAGCGGAACGTCTACGGCGCCGGCATCACGGTCGTGCTCGGCGCCGTGCTGCGCGGCGCGGACCTCGACGGCCGCCGCGTGCGCTCGCTCGACATCGCCACGCGCTACGGCGACGTGCGAATACGGGCGACCGGCTACGTCGACGCGACGGGCGACGCGGCGCTCGCCTGGCACGCCGGCCTGCCGTGCCGCGAGCCGGCGGACGGACCGGTGTACGGCTCCCAGAAGGTCGTGCTGGAGAACGTCGCCGAGGAGTTCTACCCGGCACCGGAGGAGCTCCTGGGCCGGCTGCGCTCCGAGGGTGACCGGTACGGCGTCGTGCGCAAGGACGGTCTCGCGAACCTCTTCAAGGGCAAGGGCACCGCGATCCTCAACATGACGCACAACGAGACCCCACTGGAGCCGGTCCTGGCGGCCCGGCGCGCCTACGAGGCCAAGGTGGAGGCCGAGAAGGCGGTCCGCTTCCTCAAGGAGGAGTTCCCGGCCGCGTTCGGCGAGGCGCGCGTGCGTGCCTTCGGCCTCCTCGGCGTACGCCAGACCCGCTGGATCATGGGGCGTACCCAGCTGAGCGTGGACGACGTCCTCGCGGGCCGGCGTTTCGAGGACGCGATCGCCCGCACGGGATGGGGCGTGGAACTGCACAACGAGCTGGAGACCTCGATCTGGGAACCCCTTCCCGCCGGTCACGTCCACTACATCCCCTTCGGCAGTCTGACGCCTCCCGACGCGGACAACCTGCTCGCGACCGGGAGGTGCATCGACGGCGACGTCGCGGCGCTGTCGAGCGTGCGGGTCATGGGCCCGTGCATCGCGACGGGGGCCGCCGCAGCCCACGCGCTGGATCTCGCCGGGACGGGCAGCGTGCACGACATCGACGTCGCCGCACTCCAGGAACGCGTGCACGACAACCTCCATCGGACGGACGCCTACGTCGAACCGGCCCCCGCACGAACCTGACGTGCTCCACCAGCAGCCGTAGGAGGCCGGTGTCGCCGACAAATTCTGCCTAGCAGAACTCTAAGGTCGACTATTCCAAATAGCGACGACTTCTCCTACTGTTCGCATCATCGCCTCCCCCCATCCCCTCGGTCGAGGAGCTTCCATGGCCGCCCCCGAGACCGGCACCGGAGACACGCTGGACGCGCGTGAAGAACTCCGGTCCGCATCCATGTCCCCGTTCCACTGGTCACTCATCGTGCTGATCATGGCGGCGACGATCTTCGACGGTTACGACACGCTCAACCCGTCGTACGTCATTCACTACGTCGTCAAACCGTGGGGGCTCACCCACAGTGAGACGGGCTTCATCGTCTCTTCGGGGCTGATCGGTTTCGCGGTCGGCGCCCTTCTCCACGGACCGGTCGCCGACCGCTACGGCCGCCGGCCGGTCCTCGTCGCCGCCCTGTTCATGGCCGGGCTGTTCAGTGCGCTGACGGCCGGCCTGGCGGACTCCTTCACCACGTTCGTGGTGCTCCGTGGCATCACCGGCCTGAGCCTCGGCGTGATCATGCCGTTGGGTACCGCTTACATCAACGAGTTCACCCCGGCCTCAAGCGGGAACCGGATGGCGACCTTCGGCATCTCCGGATACTCCTTCGGCGGCGTGCTCGCCTCGGCCGTCGGGATCTGGCTGACGCCCGACCACGGCTGGCAGGTCCTCTACTGGCTCGGCAGCCTCTCGGTGCTGCTCGCGGTGGTCGTCTGGTTCACGCTTCCGGAGTCCGTGCAGTTCCTGGTGATGCGCGGCCGGCACGCGGACGCCGCCGCCGTGCTCGGCCGGGCGCGGCCGGACCGGGCCGGCGTGTACGCCGGTGCCCGGTTCGCGCGCCCCCGCGGTCGCGCACACACCGGAGAGATCATCAAGATTCTCCTCTCGGGCCGATACCGGTTCACGACGATCGCGCTGTGGGCGTGCGCGTTCCTCGTGCTCTTCGACATCTACGGTC
>DASQPY010000309.1:0-4867 GCA_035643735.1 Actinoallomurus sp.
TCCCGGCGGGGACAGGTGGGGCAGCGCGTCGGTGAGGCACTTCACGGCGCGACCGTGCGCCTCCCGCATCTGGTCCAGGTCGTCCACGAAGACGAACTTCGCGAAGTGGTAGTAGACCGCGGCGCGGGACAGGTGCTGACCGGCCGAGATGAGGTGCTCGGCGGCGAGGGCCTCACGTCCGAGCGCCTCGTGCTCGGAGGCGACCGCCGACCAGGCGCCGCACCAGTCGGCCCAGTCGTCGAGCCCGCCGGTGATCCGTTCGAAGTCGGCGACGGTCACGCCGTGGCGTGTCTGACCGACGCCCTGCCGCACCTGTCCCCGCCGGGACGGCGGATCGAGATCGGCTTCGAGGGCGCCAAGCTCGTCGGCGTCCTGCGGCTTCCCGCCGGGCACGGGCCGCACCCCGCGGTCCTCCTCCTGTCCGGGCTCGACTCGGCCAAGGAGGAGCAGAAGTCCGTCGAGGAGACCTTCCTCGAACGCGGCATCGCCACCTTCACCGCGGACGGCCCGGGGCAGGGTGAGGCGGAGTACGACCTGCCCATCCGCGGGGACTGGTCCCAGCCCGGCAAGGCCCTTCTCGACGCGCTGGGCGCCGAGCCGGACATCGACGAGTCCCGGCTCGCGGTGTGGGGAGTCAGCCTCGGCGGCTACTACGCGCCGCGGGTCGCGGCCGCCGCCGGGGACCGGGTGAGGGCGTGCGTCGCGCTGGCGGGGCCGTACGACTTCGGTGACTGCTGGGACGGGCTCCCCCTGCTCACCAGGCAGACGTTCCAGATCAGGTCGGGCGCCGGGTCCGACGAGGAGGCGCACCGCATCGCCTCGACGCTGAGCATGGACGGGTCCGCGGGCGCGATCCAGGCCCCGCTGCTCATCGTGTTCGGACGCAAGGACCGGCTCATCCCCTGGCAGCACGCCGAGAGGCTCGCGGCCGAGGCCGGCGGCGAGGTCGAGCTGCTGATGCTCGAGGACGGCAACCACGGCTGCGCGAACCTCGCGCCCCGGCACCGTCCCCACACCGCCGACTGGGTCGCCGAGAGGCTGCGTTGACAGCCACCGGCGGCGGTCCGTGAGACGCGTCTTGACAGTGGTCAGGCCATTTCATACGTTTGACGACAATCGATTGCAGAGGGGCAAACCCAGATGGACATGACCACCGCAGACCCTTCCGACCTGCGGGTCGGCTGGATCGGCACCGGCCGGATGGGCGTCGCGATGGCGGAGCGACTCGCCAGAGCGGGCGTGCATCTCACCGCCTGGAACCGCACCATCGCCAAGGCAGAGCCCCTCAAGGACCACGGCGCCGACGTGTGCGGCGCGATCGCCGACCTGCGTGACCGGCACGTCGTGTTCACCATGGTCTCGGCGTCGGCCGACCTGGAGCACGTGCTGCTCGGGGACGGCGGACTGCTCACCGACCCCGGGCAGGTCCCCGGCATCGTCGTGGACTGTTCGACCGTCTCCACGGAGACCTCGGCCGCGATGCGCGAGGCCTGCGAGGAGAGGGGCGTCAGCTTCCTCGCCGCCCCGGTCAGCGGGAACGGCAAGGTCGTACGGGCGGGCCAGCTGAGCCTCGTGGTCTCCGGCCCGCGGCCGGCCTACGAGACGGTGGCGCCCCTGCTGGAGCACATCGGCAAGTCCGCCACCTATGTGGGCGAGGGCGACACGGCACGGCTCGTGAAGATCGCGCACAACCTCATGCTCGGCGTCGTGACCCAGACGATGGCCGAGATCACCGTGCTGGTGGAGAAGGGCGGTGTCTCGCGGCACGCCTTCCTGGAGTTTCTCAACAACAGCGTCATGGGGTCGCCCTTCACCCGGTACAAGTCGCCCGCGTTCGTGAACCTCGACTACTCCCCGACGTTCACGCCGCTGTTGCTGCGCAAGGACTTCGACCTCGGTCTCGCCGCGGCGCGCGGGCTCGACGTCCCCCTGCCGGTCTCGGCGATCACCGCGCAGCTCGTGCAGGCCAGCGTCGGCACCGGCCGGGTCGAGGAGGACTTCTCGATCCTGCTGGACCTGCAGGCCGCCGCGTCCGGACTCGAGCTCAAGCCCGAGAACGTCGCGGTCGACGACGGCCTGAGCCCCGCGCGTGCGGAGGACCCGTCATGACGTCCGCCGCCCCCATGCCCGCACCGGGGCACATGGCCGTCGACTACGAGCAGCGGGTCGACTTCGGCCGGCTGCGGGAGTACCGGCTGAGCCGGGCGCGCGCATCGCTGGATGCCAGCGAGTGCGGTGCCTTCCTGCTTTTTGACTTCTACAACATCCGCTACGTCACGCAGACCTGGATCGGCGGGGCCCTCGGCGACAAGATGACGAGGTACGCCCTGCTCACCCGGGGCGGCGAGCCGATGCTGTGGGACTTCGGGTCCGCGGCGCGGCACCACCGGCTCCACAGCCCGTGGCTCGATCCGGCGAACTGTCACGCCGGCATGCTCGGCATGCGGGGCGCGATCGCGCCCTCGGCCGGGCTGATGGTGGACGCGGTCCGTCAGATCAAGGCCCTCCTGGAAGAGGCCGGCGTGGCGGACGCGCCCGTGGGCGTGGACATCGTCGAGCCGCCGTTCCTGTTCGAGATGCAGCGCCAGGGCCTGACGGTGGTCGACTCCCAGCAGCTGATGCTCGACGCGCGGCAGATCAAGTCGCCCGACGAGCTCATGCTGCTCACCCAGGCCGCCGCGATGGTCGACGGTGTTTACCAGGACATCGTCGAGGCGCTCAAGCCGGGGATCCGCGAGAACGAGATCGTGGCGCTCGCGAACAAGCGGCTCTATGAGATGGGCTCGGACCAGGTCGAGGCGATCAACGCGGTCAGCGGCGAGCGGTGCAACCCGCACCCGCACAACTTCTCCGACCGGCTGATCCGCCCGGGTGACCAGGCGTTCTTCGACATCATCCACTCCTTCAACGGCTACCGGACCTGCTACTACCGCACGTTCAGCGTGGGCAGCGCGACGCCGAGCCAGCGGGACGCCTACACGAAGGCGCGCGAGTGGATGGACGCGTCGATCGCCATGATCAAACCCGGCGTCGGCACCGACCAGGTGGCCGCCGTGTGGCCCGCGGCGACCGACTTCGGGTTCGAGAACGAGATGGCGGCCTTCGGGCTGCAGTTCGGCCACGGCCTCGGGCTGGGCCTGCACGAACGACCGATCATCTCCCGCCTCAACAGCATGCGTGAACCCATCGAGCTGCAGAGCGGGATGGTGTTCGCGCTGGAGACCTACTGCCCGGCGAGCGATGGCTTCTCGGCGGCCCGGATCGAGGAGGAGGTCGTCGTCACCCCCGACGGCCCCCGCATCCTCACGCTCTACCCCGCCCAGGACCTCGTAATCGCCAACCCGTACTGAGCCCCGAAAGGCGTTCTTCCATGGCGGACAACAGCGATCTGCTCACCGACCTCTACATCGATGGCAAGGGCGTACCGGCGGGTGACGGCGGCCGGTTCGACGTCCAGGACCCCGCGACCGGAGAGATCATCGCGTCCGTCGCGGACGGCACGGTCGAGGACGCGATGGCCGCCGTCGACGCCGCGGACCGGGCGGCCGAGTCCTGGGCGGCCACGGCTCCGCGCGAGCGCGCCGAGATCCTCCGCGAGGCGTTCGAGCTGATGACCGAGCGGAGCGAGGAGATCGCCCGGCTGATCTCGCTGGAGAACGGCAAGGCGCTCGCCGACGCGCGGGGCGAGGTCGCCTACGCGGCGGAGTTCTTCCGCTGGTACTCGGAGGAGGCCGTACGCGGCGCCGGCGCGGTGACGACGGCACCGTCGGGCGCCAACCGGATCGTCGTCCTGCACCGGCCGGTCGGCATCTGCGTGCTCGTGACACCGTGGAACTTCCCCGCCGCGATGGCGACGCGGAAGATCGGCCCGGCCCTGGCGGCGGGCTGCACGGTGATCCTCAAGCCGGCGAGCGACACGCCCCTGACCGCGCTGGCGATGGCCGAGGTCCTGGCGGACGCCGGGGTGCCTCCGGGCGTGGTCAACGTGCTGCCGGCCCGGCGCTCGGGCGCGGTCGTCTCGGCCATGCTGCACGACCCCCGGGTCCGCAAGCTCTCCTTCACCGGGTCGACCGAGGTGGGCCGGGTGCTGCTCCGCGAGGCGGCGGACCAGGTGATCAACACCTCGATGGAGCTCGGCGGCAACGCGCCGTTCCTGGTGTTCGCCGATGCCGACCTCGACGCGGCGGTCGAAGGCGCGATGGTGGCCAAGATGCGCAACGCCGGGGAGGCGTGCACGGCCGCCAACCGGTTCTACGTCGAGTCCTCGATCGCCGGGGAGTTCGGGCGGCGGCTCGCCGAGCGGATGGCGGCGCTGACCGTCGGCCCCGGCACCGAGGAGAGCACCCAGGTCGGCCCGCTGGTCAACCAGGACGCGGTGGACAAGGTCGACGCTCTCGTGCGCGGTGCCGTGGAGCAGGGTGCCGAGGCGGTCGTCGGCGGGGTCCGTCCGGACCGGCCCGGCTACTACTACGACCCGACGGTGCTCGTGGACGTCCCCGCCGACGCGCCGATCCTGCGGGAGGAGATCTTCGGGCCGGTGGCTCCGATCGTCACCTTCGAGGACGAGGACGAGGCGGTCCGGCTCGCCAACGCGACGGAGTTCGGCCTGGTCGCCTACGTATACACCGGCGATCTGGCCCGTGGCCTTGGGGTGAGCGAGAGGTTCGAGTCGGGCATGGTCGGGCTCAACCGTGGCCTGGTCAGTGACCCCGCGGCGCCGTTCGGCGGCGTGAAGCAGAGCGGGATCGGCCGCGAGGGCGGCCACGAGGGGCTGCTCGACTACACCGAGTCCAAGTACATCGCCGTCGCCTGGTAGCGGCCCCCGCCTGCCATCAGCGCTGATCCACACGAGATCCGTCCCAAGAAC
>DASQPY010000310.1:0-8361 GCA_035643735.1 Actinoallomurus sp.
TCGTTCTCCCGCTTCTCCGACGTGCACCTGGCCTTCTTCGACCAGTTCGTCAACACGATCGGCGTCGCGCTCAACACCATCCTGGCCAACGCGCGTACCGAGGTGCTGCTCGGCGAGTCCCAGGGTCTGGCGCAGCAGCTCCAGGAAAGGTCGGACGAGCTGCAGAGACAGCAGGCGGAACTCCAGCGCTCCAACGAGGAGCTCGCGGAGAAGGCGGCCCTGCTGGCCTCCTCCTCCCAGTACAAGTCCGAGTTCCTGGCGAACATGTCACACGAGCTGCGCACACCGCTCAGCTCGATGCTGATCTACGCGCGGCTCCTGGCCGACAACGCCCAGGAGAACCTCTCCGACGAGGAGGTCACCTTCGCGACCAGCATCCACCGATCCGGGTCCGACCTGCTGCAACTGATCAACGACATCCTCGACCTGTCGAAGGTGGAGGCGGGCCGCCTCGACATCCGGCCGAAGAAGCTGGCCCTGGTGACGCTGCTCGACTACGTGAACGCGACCTCCCGTCCGATGGCCGTCGACCGCGGGCTCGACTTCGAGGTCCACGTGGCCGAGGACGCGCCGGGCGAGCTGTTCTCCGACGAGCAGCGGCTCCAGCAGATCCTGCGCAACCTGCTGTCCAACGCGATCAAGTTCACGCCGGAGGGCCGGGTCACACTGCGCGTCGAGCGCCCCACCGACCCGCACTGCATGCCGCAGGAGCCGGGCGAGATCATCGCGTTCACGGTCGAGGACACCGGGATCGGCATACAGGGTGAGAAGCTCGGCACGATCTTCGAGGCGTTCGAGCAGGCGCACGGGGCCGGCAGCCACAAGTACGGCGGCACGGGACTGGGCCTGTCGATCAGCCGCGAGCTCGCCACCTTGCTCGGCGGCCGGATCACCGCGCAGAGCGAACCGGATGTGGGCAGTTCCTTCACCCTGTACGTCCCGGTCGTCCATCCCGGCCACGGCCCGGTGGCCGAGCCGGACCTGCTCGCCCTGGCGGGAGCGCCCGAGCGGACCGCCGCCGAGGCGCCCGAGGACGCCATGCGCTGGAACGACGACCAGGGGCAGGACGACCGGCCGGCGATCACGACACGCCTGCACGAGTGGAACGCCGAACGCGCCGGACGGATGCTGTCGGGCAAGATCCTCATCGTCGACGACGACATCCGCATCGTCATCGCGCTGACCCGGCTCCTGGGCCGGGTCGGCCTGCCGGTCATCTACGCGTTGAA
Source organism: Actinoallomurus sp. (assembly GCA_035643735.1). Lineage (GTDB taxonomy): Bacteria > Actinomycetota > Actinomycetes > Streptosporangiales > Streptosporangiaceae > Actinoallomurus. The sequence continues at coordinate 1,230 of DASQPY010000310.1, forward strand.
CGGCCAGGAAGGGATCGAGATCCTGCAACGCACTCCCGATGTGTCCCTGGTCCTGATGGACATCATGATGCCGGTGATGGACGGCTATGAGGCCATCAGGACCATCCGCGGCATCAGGCGGTACGCCGACCTGCCCATCGTCGTCCTCAGCGCCAAGGCCATTCCCGGAGAGCGGGAGAAGGCCATGGCCAGCGGGGCGAATGAGTACCTGCAGAAGCCCGTCGTGGACGTGGACCGGCTGCTGAAGATCGCCTGCGACCTCCTTGAGGCGGCGACCGCACGTGACGCGTCCCGGCCGGTGAACGGCGGGATGGACGCGAGCAGGTAGACGCCGGCGAACACGATGAGGGTGGGTTGATCGCACCCGCCGCGAACCCGTCGTCATCAGGAAGAACCACGGCACGGCCGGCATCGAGAGCACGTTGCCGGTGAGGGAGATGACGTTCGCGGCCAGCAGGACGATGAGCGGCCGCCTCACCCGCGCCTCCCGTGACCCGTGGACGGGAGCCCAGCGCCGCGTCGCGTCCCCCACGCCGGTCGCCGGCGGCGGCGTGCGACACCGGGGGAGAACGCCCCCTATGTCCCCGGCGCCCTTTCTTCGGAATGCCGAGGGGTGCCTATCTCCGGCCGGGGAGCAGACCCTTACGGGTGGCGACCGCGATCGCCTCGCGGCGGGTGTGGGCTCCGAGCTTGGCCATGACCCGTTTGATGTGGCTGTGCGCCGTGTGCCGGCTCACGCCGAGGCGCTCGGCGATCGCCTGCGCGCCCAGGCCCTCGTCCATCAGCGCGAGGACCTCCTTCTCCCGAACGGTCAGGCAGGCACAGTCCTGTCGGCGGCCAGCCTGGTCAGGTGTGCCACGGCGGGCCTCGGCCAGCAGGGCCGCGAACGTGTCGGCGGCCATCATGACCCGTCCTCCCGGCGGCGTACGGATCGCCGCGAGGATGTCCGGGAACGGCCCGCCCTTCGACAGGAACCCCGCCGCCCCGGCCGCGACGGCTTCGCCGAACAGCTCCGGGGTGGCGTCCGCGGTCAGGATGAAGACGCGGGCGTCCGGGCGGATCGCCTTGAGCCGCCGGGTTCCGGCGATCCCGTCGGCCCCGGGCAGGTGGATGTCCATGATCACGACGTCCGGGCGCCGCGTGCCCGCGAGGGAAAGTGCATCCTCGGCCGACTCCACCGCGCCCACGCACTCCATGTCCGGCTGCGCGTTGATGGCGATCATGAGGGCCTCGGCCAGCGTCCGCTGATCCTCCACCAGAAGTACGCGCATCAGAGCACGTCGGGGTCCAACCTGTGTTCGGCCCATGGCTGAGCAGCCTCCAAGTGCGCCCCTGTGGCCGCTGGTCGGGACGAGTGTCCGAACCCGGTGGTGTGGGTAAGGCGAGAAACAGGACATCTCCGAACGTACCCATACAACCGCCTTGTTATGGGAGCGGCCGGTTGTACGGCGGAGAAGCGTCGAAAGCGAATCCCATCATGACGGATTTCTCGTTCAGGCTTTATGTTGCCGGGCGGACCGCTAGATCTCAGGCGGCCGTCTCGACCCTGCGCTTCCTGTGCGAGTCCCGTCTTCCGAACCGGCACGCGATCGAGATCATCGATGTTCTCGAGCGACCGGACCTGGCGGAGCAGGCGCGGATCCTCGCCACCCCGACCGTCGTCCGCCTCGAACCCCTGCCCCAGCTGAGGGTGATCGGCGATCTGTCCGACCACGGCCGGGCCGCGGCCGTACTCGGCCTGCCCGACCGCGAGGACATGCTGTTCGAAAGGAGCCCGTGATGCCCGGCGGCGGGGCCGTTCAGCGGCTGCCCACCGGCATCAGCGGTTTCGACGACATCGCGCTGGGCGGGCTCCCCGCGGGCCGCCCGACGCTCGTGACCGGCACGACGGGCAGCGGCAAGACACTCTTCGCGATCGAGTTCCTCGCCCGCGGCATCCTGCGCTTCGGCCAGGCCGGCGTCTTCGTGACCGCAGAGGAGACCGCCGGCGCGATCCGCAGGAACGCGATCTCCCTCGGCTTCGACATCGAGAAATGGGAGGCCGACGGTCAGTGGGCCTTCGTCGACGCCTCGGCCGACGTCGGCGTGGACGTGGAGACGGTCGGCGCGTACGACTTCGGCGCGCTCATGGCCCGCATCGAACACGCGGTGCGCCGGAGTGAGGCACGACGGGTCAGCTTCGACTCGTTCGGCTCCATCTTCAGCCGTTTTCACGACATCGGTCTCATCCGGCACGAGCTGGTACGCATCGTCGCCGCTCTCAAGTCGCTCGACGTCACGTTTCTGCTCACCTCGGAGCGGCTCAATGAGTACGACGGGCTCTCGCGGCACTCCGTCGAGGAGTTCGTGCTCGACAACGTCATCGTGCTGCGCAACGTCCTGCGCGACGAGCGGCGCCGCCGGACCGTCGAGATCGTCAAGTTCCGCGGCCTTCCGCACCGTACCGGCGAGTGGTTGTTCACGATCGACACACGAGAGGGTTTCGTCGTCATCCCCCTCGGCATCACCGGCGGGCTGGAACGCGCCGCGCGCACCCGGGTCTCCACCGGCAATCGCGAGCTGGACCGGATGGTCGGCGGCGGCCTGTTCCGTGACGCGATCGTGCTGCTCACCGGCCCGACCGGGGTGGGGAAGACGCTGGCCGCGCTGCAGTTCGCGAACGCCGCGATGGCCGACGGCGGGCGCTGCCTGTTCTGCACCTTCGACGAGACCCGTGGCCAGCTCGTCCGCGACGCCGGCAGTCTGGGCATCGACCTCGACGCGATGGAGGCGGCGGGACGGCTGCGAGTGATCGCGGACTATCCGGAGGCGGCCTCGGTCGAGGACCATTTCCTTCGGCTCAGGAAGGCCGTCGCGGACTTCGCGCCGACCCGTGTCGTGATCGACACACTCTCCTCCCTGGAACGCGTCGTCTCGGCACGGTCGCTGATCGACTTCGTCATCGCGCTGACGGCGGTGTTCCGCGAGCGCGAGATCACCACGCTCATCACGACGGCACCGCTCGGTTCGGCCGCGCTGGGCGGATCGCAGGGGAGCCCGGTCGAGATGGCCAGGGTCACGGACGTGATGATCATGCTCCGCTACGTCGAGCGGACCGGTGACATCCAGCGTGCGATCGCCGTGCTCCAGGTACGAGGCAGCAGCCAGGACCATTCCATCAGGCAGGTCACCGTCGACGGTTCCGGAATGCACATCGGCGATCCACTGCCCAGGATCGCCCACGTTCTGTCCGGGAGCGCCGCGCTCACCGAGCATCCGCCCTGGCCCGCCGAGCAGGACAGCGCCTCATCCGACAGCGCCACCGGGACCTAGGGATCGAGCATATGGAGACCACACGGCCAGGCCGGGAAGAGGCGGGGAACATGCTTTCGCTGCGAACCGAGGCGGAGCAAGCGATCATCTCGGCCTCCGCCGACGGAATCGTCGCGGTCGACGCCGATGGCCGGATCCAGGTCTGCAATCCCGCCGCCGAGGAGCTGTTCGGCCGCCGGGCGGAGGAGCTCCTCAGCACCCAGTTCGGCTACCCGATGGTCGCCGGCCGCGCGACCGAGGTGGAGCTGATGCTGCCCGACGGCGGCAAGCGGATCGTCGAGATGCGGGTGACCAGCACGATCCTGGAGGGCGAGCGCCTCCACGTGGCGGCGCTCCGCGACGTCACGCGGCGCAGGCGTGCCGAACAGGACCTCCAAAGCGCGCTGGAGCGCCAGCACACGACCGCCGCGGTGGTGGCACACGAGCTGCGCAACCCGCTGGCGACGATCAGCGCGCTCACCGAGGCGCTGCGCGACCCCGCCGGCGCGCTGACGGCGGAGCAGCGGACCGATGTCATCGACCGGATCGCCGACCGTACGACGTGTCTGCAGGCCATGGTGTCCAAGCTCCTTACCGCCTCCAGGATCGACGTCGACCTCGCGCGGGCGCCCCTGCAACGCGTACCCGTCCTCGAGCTCACCCTGGAACGCCTGGCGGATTTCGGTGAGAGGTCCGGTGAGGTGTGCGTCTCGTGCCCCCCCGCCCTGACCGCGCACGTGAACCGCGGCGAGCTGTCGGAGATGCTGGTCAACTGCCTGGAGAACGCCTTCGCGTACGGCCGTCCGCCGATCGAGGTACGCGTGGCCGAGGAGGACGGCTGGATCGAGGTCCGGGTGCAGGACAGCGGGCCCGGCGTCCCGGAGGACTTCGTCCCGCACCTGTTCGACCGCTTCACCCGCGACACCAGCGTCAAACGGCAGACCGAGGGCTCGGGGCTCGGACTGTGGATCGTGCGGAGCCTGGCCCGCGCCAACGGCGGCGAGGCCCATTACGAGCCCGGTGACCGCGGAGGAGCCTGCTTCTGCCTCAGCCTCCAGCGCGCGCCGTCGTCCTGACCGGTTCCGTGCCCGGCCCGTGCCGGGTGGCAGCCTGTACGGGCATCCCCCGACACGAGGAGCCCGATGAGAACCAAGGTGCGAGTCGCGCTGATCGGCCTGGGCCGGATGGGCCGGATCCACGCCGGAAACCTCGCCGCGCGCTGCCGGTCGGCCGAGCTCGCCGTCGTGGCCGACGCCGACCCACGCCGGGCGGCCGCGGCGGGGGCCGAGCTGGAAGTGCCGTGGACCACCGACCTCGACGAGGTGTTCGGTGATGACACCGTCCAGGCGGTCGCCGTCGCCACCCCCACGGCCACCCACGGCGACCTGGCGGTCCGCGCCGCGCGGGCCGGAAAGCACGTCTTCTGCGAGAAGCCGATCGCCCTCGACCGGCCCGCGACCGTACGGACGGTCGAGGCCGTCAGGGCCACCGGGGTGAAGTTCCAGGTCGGCTTCCACCGGCGGTACGACCCTGACTGGGTGGCGGCGACCCGGCGCATCCACGCGGGCGAGATGGGCGAGCCGTACCTGTTCCGTACGTCGCTGCGCGACATGAAGCCGCCGCCGGTGGAGTACCTGACCGGCTCCGGCGGGTTCTTCGTGGACGTCACGATCCACGACCTCGACACGGCACGCTGGATGGTCGGCGAGATCGTCGAGGTCGGCTCGTACGGGTCGGCGCTCGCGGACCCGGAGATCCGCGCGATCGGCGACATCGACACCGCCCTGGTCGTGCTGCGGTTCGAGAGCGGCGCGCTGGGCGTGATCGACAACAGCCGGGCGGCCGGCTACGGCTACGAATGCTCGACCGAGGTGATGGGGGAGCTGGCCACGGCGCGGATCGACCGGCCGCAGCACCGGCACTACCAGTGGCTGACACCGGGCGCCGCGACGTACGGGATCAACCGCGACTTCGAGGAGCGCTACCCGCTGGCGTACGCCGAGGAGATGGAGGCGTTCGCCCGCTGCGTCCGCGACGACACCGAGCCGGCGGTCACCGGCCTGGACGCGCTCGCCGCCTTCGACCTGGCCACCGCCGCCGACCTGTCCTGGCGGACCGGCCGGGCGGTCCCCCTCGTGCCCGAACGCCGGGACGGTGGTGTGATCTACGCCTTCGAGGGACAGGACCGGACCGTTTAGGGAACGACGACCTGGTGGATGTGGCAGAGACGCGTCTTCTTGCACAGCGCGTTGCGGCTGGAGGTACGGCCGCCGGCGTTGGCGTTCGAGATGGCCTGGACGCCGCCATTGTGGGTCGGGCTCCGAATCGAGAACGCGTTGTGGTTGTTCGTGCCGTTCCCGTTGTGGTTGTTGTCTGCGTACGCCTGTGACGGCGCGACCAGGGAGGTGCCCAGGGCGAGCGCCACGAGAAGGCCGCCGTTCCCGATCCTTGCCATGAGCGGTTCCTTTCGGCGCGAGACAGCGGGCGCCTCGGCGGCGGCCGGTGGGGATATCGCATGCATTCCGCTACGTACCCGCTGACCGTGGGGACGTCGCCGCTTTCACCCTCTTCGAGTCGTTTGTTGCCCCGCCTTTTCCCTTTCCCGGATCAGCCGAAGAAGCCCATCGGGAGGTGGAAGCCTCTTCCGGCCGATGATCCGAAGACGGCGGGTGCGGTCGAGTCGGGCGCCATCAGGACGAACCCATCCGCTCCCAGGTACATGAAAGGCCCGCGGAGGGGACGCTCGACCGGCCGCACGGCGGGCCGGATCGCGGGCTCGGCCATCCGCTGCGGGACGACCGGTTCCGGCAGGACCTGGACGGGGGTGGCGGGAACCGGCGCGGCGGGAACCGGCGCGGCGGGCGCCGCCGGCTGGATGATGGTCACCTTCTGGGTGATCTTGCAGACCGTGACATGGCGGCACAGTGCGTTCTGCACGGGGTTCATCCCGCCGGCGTTGCCGTTGTTCGTGTGCTGGTATCCGCGGTTGTGGGTGGGACTCCGCACCGAGATGATGTTCCGGTTGTGATGGCCGTTTCCGTCGTGGTGGTGGCCTCGGTCGCGGGCCGCCGCCGGCCTCCGCGCCGCCTTCGGGGCCTTCGTGGCGTTCGTGGTGTGCGCGGAGAGCAGCACATTGCCCGTCAGCGCGGAAGCGGCGACAAGATGGTCGATCATTCCTCATGGCCTTTGTGCGTCGGGGATTGCCCAGTCCGTTGGAGGGGCGTACCCCGCACCGCGACCTTGATCGTGACCGCATGGATCCGGGAGGAGATTATTACCGCGCCGTGGCCATGACCCGCGGCCAAAGCCGCCGATCTGGTCAAAGGTCGGGACTCAGGGGCCGAAGACGTTCAGACGCTGGTTGATGCGGCGATGGCGGAACTTCCTCTTACAGAAAGAGGCGCTGGTCGGCCGCGATGCCGCCGGCGTTCGTGTTCGTGATGTGCTGGATACCGTGGTTGTTCTCGGGGCTGTTGACGCTGATCGAATTCCTGTTGTGCCGGCCGTTCCCGTTTCCGTCCCGTTTCGGTTTCCGTCGCCGTGGGAGACGAGCGCCGCGCCGGCCCGCAGCGGCACGCCGCCCACGATCACCACGACGACCAGCAGGATCAGCGTGACGCGACCGACGCGGCTGACCGTACGGTCGGGCGGTCTGTCGCTACCGTGACGGGACATTTCGCTGCGCTCCTGGCCGTCGGGGCCGCCCGCCGGCGGACACTCCGTGGGGGCTGGGCACCGGGAGGCATACCGTGGTCCCACGGCGATCGCGTCGGCCGGGAAATACGGGCGCAGATGATTACTCGCTCTTTGCCGCCACAACGGCCACGAGGGCCGATATCGC
>DASQPY010000311.1:0-5603 GCA_035643735.1 Actinoallomurus sp.
CCGTTCATGGAGACGTTCGCCCCCGTGATCGAACGCGTCCGCGCCGAGGTGGCCGGGCGAAATGCCGGAATCAAGGAATGACCAGGTCAGACGATCACGGGTAAGGCGACCCGCACACGGGAAGGTCCGTCCTGTGTCCCGCACCGTGTTCACCGGACTGCTGCTGACGGCAGCACTTCAGATCGCCGTGGGTTGCGCCGACGCGCACGTCGACGCCGTCCGCGGCCGGCAGAAGGCCACCCCACGGGTGACGATCGCGGCGCCCACACCCACGCCGGCCGTCGTCAGGCCCGCGCCGATCACGTTGCCGATGCGGGTCGTGCGCGGCAACGGCGGCACGCTCGTCTACGTCCCCATGCGCGTCAACGGTCACGGACCGTACGAGTTCGTCCTCGACACCGGATCCTCGAACTCCTCGGTGGACCGCAGCCTCGTACGCCGGCTGGGCCTGCCGCACACCGGACAGCAGCATCCGGTCCAGGGGGTGACGGGAAGCGGCATGGTGCCGGTGGTCAGGGTGCACCGCTGGACACTCGGCGGCCTGCCCATGCACGGCTCGTCGCTGTCGGTCGTCGACCTGGGCATCGGCGTCGGCGGCCTGCTGGGCTCCGACGAGCTGTGCCGCTTCGGCAACGTCCTACTGGACTTCCGGCACAACAAACTGGTCATCCAGCGTCGCTGACGGTCAGCCGGGAAGCTGGCCGAGAGTGACGGTCACGATCTTCTTCGTGCCGTCGGGACGCTGGATCTCCACCCTGACCTTCTGACCCGGTTTGAGGGTGGCGAGCGCCTCGGCCAGCGCGGTGGTCGTCGGTGTACGGACGCCGCCCACGTACAGGATGACGTCGTCCGCCCTGATCCCGGCCTTCGCCGCGGGGCCGCCCGCGGTCACCGACACCACACCGACGCCCGTGACGTTGCCCTGGAAGTCGACCACGGTCCGTACCTTGACGCCGATCGCGGCACGCCCGGACTCCTTCACCCGCCCTGACGCGATCAGCTGGTTGGCGATCAGCTTGACGGTGTTGCTCGGGATGGCGAACCCGATGCCGGCCGCCGCGCCCCCGATCTGCGGATCCGAGACGGTCAGCGTCGGGATGCCGACGACCTGGTTGGTCAGGGTGACCAGGGCGCCGCCGCTGTTGCCCGGGTTGATCGCCGCGCTCGTCTGCACGGCACCGGCGATCGTGGCGCCGGGGAATGACCCCTCACGTTGCGAGGTGACCGTACGACCCAGTGCGGAGACGATGCCGTTGGTGACACTTCCCGACAGGCCCAGCGGGTTGCCCATCGCCATCACGATCTGCCCCACCGCCAGGCGGCCGGAGTCGCCGAACGTGGCCGGGGTCAGCCTCGCGTTCTTCACCCGTACGACGGCCAGGTCGTTGGCGGCGAACTCCCCGACGAGCATCGCGGGCAGCGGCGACTTGGAGCTGGGCGTGGTCACCTGGAGCCGGCGCGCGCCCGCGACGACGTGGTCGTTGGTCACGATGTCGCCCTTGTTGTCGTACACGACACCGGACCCCAGCCCGGAGTCGGTGTTGATCTGCACGACGGACGGCAGCACGGTCTTCACGACCTGTTCGTACTGTCGCTCGAGTACGTCACCGGATCTGGGTGAGCCCGCGATCACCGCCGACGGCGCCGCCTGTCTCCCCGCGCCGTTGCCGCAGCCGGCGACAAGCGTCAGCCCGGCGACCAGCGCCACGGCGCGCCGCGTTTCTCGCTCCATGCCCATTGCTGTTCCCAGCAAGCATGGAAGGCAAGCCGTACGGCGCGCCTGACCAGGGCATCCTTTGCCGAAGTGAAGCCCCCGGCCGGTTGTGCTCAGCTGCGGTTGTGCTCCAGCCAGTGCACCGCGAAGTGGCCGACCGCCGACCGGACCGCCAGGACGACCATGCCGAGGGTGAGGATCGGCGTCACCACCCACTTCTCCACGACGCCATCGGTACGCGGCACGATCGGGACCTCGAACCGGGTCTTGACGGGCCAGAACACCGGACACCCCTCCGGCGTCAGGCAGTCGGTGAACACATGCATGAAGCAGCCGAGCCCCACCGCCAGACCCGCCCAGCCCAGCCGGTAGTCGTTCACGTACAGGTCGATCCCCGGCCCGGCGAAGCGCATGCCCACCATCACGTACGTGATGCCCCCGGCGATCGCGCCGTTCAGCACCATGTTGAAGTGCTCGCGCTCGGGGATGTGGATGCCGATGCCGCGCAGTCCCAGGCCGATGAGCAGGAAGAGAATCACCCACCAGCCGGGTCGGAAGTACTGGGAGAGAAGGTCGCAGCCGAACATCGCCACCAGGGTGAACAGCAGCGAGTGCGTCGCGTGCCGGTGCCCCCCGGAGATCGTCGCCACGACCTTGGTCAGCATCTTGGTGATCGGCCCGAGCGCCTGGGAGATCGAGCCTGACTGGTGGTCCATGTCGGGCAGCAGCGCCGCCCCCGCGCAGACGATGGAGCCGGCCACGACCTGGCCGGGCGTCATCTTCATCCCGTATTCCGACAGCGCGGGCACCAGCCCCAGCCACGCGACCGCCCCCGCAAGGGCGTGGGTATGCCCCATCATCCGTACATCACTCGCTTTGCCCGCTTGATTGCCACGCGCGGACTTTAACCAAAAGGGGGCCTTCATCACTGCGCGACGCGCCGGAGAAGATCCGCGCGTTCACGGTGGGTCAACGGGACTCAGCCGGGGATGAGCCGCCAGTCGGCCTTGGCCTGGTCGTACGGGGCGTCGAGACGTTTCGCGACGATGCCACGCAGGCCCTGTTCGCGCGCGGCCTCGCGGACGGCGCCGCCGTCGTCGAACGACGGGGCGGTCTGCCAGCGCGGCCCGGACAGCTCCAGCTCGCCCAGGAGCTCGCGGCGCCGCTCGTACGGCTCGTCGAACAGTGCCCGCCCGTCCAGGTACAGCAGATCGAAGATCATGTACGTTTCGTCGCCGCCCGTGTCGGTCAGCTCACCGTCGAGCACCGCGCGCCGTGAGCCGAGCGCCTCGCCCAGTCCGCGCGGCGCGCGAGCCGGGTCTCCGTTGGCGTCGTGCGCCCGTGCCGGTCCGCGATCGGCGTAGATGATCAGTCGTCGCCCGCCCCACGCGAACTCGTAGCCGTACGCGTCCTTGCGCTGCGGCAGGCGTTCGCGTTCGGTGGGCAGCACCGGGCGCACGTCGTCGGGCATCGGGTCGGCGTCGGGGAAGACCGGCGGGTCCATCCGGTGGATCATCCAGTTCTTGCCCTTGGTGGGGAACAGCACGTAACGCCCGGAGACGCGCTCGCCGTGCAGCACGATCTTGACCTCGCGCTCGGCCCACTTCTCGGTCTCGTACGTCCCGCGGTCCCAGATCTTCACCTGGCCGCCGCCGTACTCGCCCTGGGGGATCTCCCCGGCGAACGAGGCGTACTCCAGCGGATGGTCCTCGGTGTGCACGGCGAGGTGGTTGGTCTTCGGGTCGTCCGGCACTCCCTTGGGCAGCGCCCACGAGACGAGCACGCCGTCGCGTTCGAGGCGGAAGTCCCAGTGGAGCCGCCGCGCGTGGTGCTCCTGGATCACGAACGTGTCGTCGCGGCCCTCGGGGAGCGGACCCTCCTCGGGGACCGGCTCGGGCGTACGCCGGCTGTCACGTTTGCTCCGGTAGGTGCCTAGTCGGTCCGCCACGGCGCGGTATGTACCCGCCCGCCGCGCCTCCTATCTCACGGCAGCGTGAGGATCTCCGCGCCGTTGTCGGTGACCAGGAGCGTGTGCTCGAACTGCGCGGTCCGCTTGCGGTCCTTCGTCACGACCGTCCAGTTGTCCGGCCAGATGTCGTACTCGATCGTGCCGAGCGTGAGCATCGGCTCGATGGTGAACGTCATACCCGGCTCGATGAGGGTCGCGGCGTTGGCGTCGTCGTAGTGCGGCACGATCAGGCCGGAGTGGAACGTCGTGCCGATGCCGTGGCCGGTGAAGTCGCGGACCACGCCGTACCCGAAGCGTTTGGCGTAGGACTCGATGACCCGGCCGATGACGTTGAGCCGCCGGCCGGGGCGCACCGCCTTGATGGCGCGCGCCAGCGCCTCCTGAGTGCGTTCGACGAGCAGCCGCGACTCCTCGTCCACGTCGCCGACCAGGTACGTCGCGTCGGTGTCGCCGTGCACGCCGTCCTTGAACGCCGTGATGTCGATGTTGATGATGTCGCCGTCGCGTACGACGGTGTCGTCCGGGATGCCGTGGCAGATCACCTCGTTCAGCGAGGTGCACAGCGACTTGGGGAAGCCGCGGTAGCCGAGCGTGGAGGGGTAGGCGCCGTGGTCGAGCATGAACTCATGGCCGATGCGGTCCAGCTCGTCGGTGGTGACGCCGGGAGTGATGTTCTTGGCGACCTCGGCCATCGCCTGCGCCGCGATCCGGCCCGCCACCCGCATCCTCTCGATGATCTCCGGCGTCTTGACGTCGGGCTCACCGGTACGGGGGAGCTTCTTGCCGACGTACTCCGGCCGCGGAATCTCCGCGGGAACGCTGCGGATCGGTGAGACATGGCCGGGCCGGAGTTGCGTCGTCATGGTGTTGGAGTGTAGTTGGCCCCTACGGGCACGATGACAACATGATCAGGAGACGGCGATGAGCGACGACGGCAAGTGGTTCTACTGCCTCAAGCACAAGCGGGTCGAGCACGGCCCGGGATGCCCGGACCGGGACCGGATGGGTCCCTACGACAGCGAGAACGAGGCCACGAACGCCCTGCAGCGCGCCAGGGAACGCAACGAGGAATGGGAGGCGCAGAACGACGACTGACGGCGCGCGGTAACCCTGAGGGCCTGTCTCGAAGCCCCGCTGTCCTACTGCGCGACGCCCAGACGACACCTCGCCGCGTTGTCGTCGGTCGCCGGCCAAACCAGGCCGACTCCCTCCTCCGCCTTGCGAGGCGCCGCCTGGACGCCGCTCGCTACGGACGGGGACTTCGAGACAGGCCCTAGCCGGCCGGCGGGCCGGTGATCGTGTCGAGGAGGTCGGCCAGCCGGTCGCGCAGGCCCCGCCGCGACCGCGGCTCGCCGGCCGCCGCGCTGACGAGGTGCTGGGCGGCGTCGAAGGAGACGAGTGAGTCGCTCGACGGGACGGTCAGCGACTCGTGTGCCAGCCCCCGCAGCTCGTCGTCGTCGCCGTCCATCGCGAAGATCGTGGCGCCCACCCGCCGCGCGTCGTCGACCCGCTCCAGCAGGCCCTCGGGCGCGGCGTCCTCCGCGACCACGAGCAGCGCCTCGCCGCGCCGCGCGGCCTCCAGCCGGTCGAGGCCGATCCGCAGGTGGGCGGGGGCGCCGGGCGGCGGCGACCAGCGTACGAGCGTGGGGGAGATCTCCGGCAGGGAGTTGAGCCGGCTCTCGTCGTCGAGGTGGGCGGCCAGATGCCACGGCTCGTCGTCGGGCGGCCCGAACAGCAGCAGACCGCCCGGGACCCTGGCGGAGGTGCGCAGGGCGCGGGCGAAGTCCTGCGTCCGCTCCGGCCAGCCGGTCGTGGACAGCAACTCGCGCAGGGCCGTGACCTGACTCGCGTCCATGACTCCATCGTGCCCTACGCGCCAGGGGCTCTCACCCTCATCCGCGGCATCCAGCAAAGTCGCTT
>DASQPY010000312.1:0-6920 GCA_035643735.1 Actinoallomurus sp.
ACACCGTGTGACATGTGCCTCGAGGTCGGTGAGCTGGTCACACTCGACGGCCGGCCGCCGCAGGTGCTGCGCGTGGGCGAGTGCCCGCAGTGCCACGGATCGGGGCATGTCCACATCGACTGCGAAGAGCGCGAGGTCGACGAGATCGTCCGCGGCCTGCCCCCGACCCGCAGGCAGATCGCCGTACGGCGGATGGTCGCCGGCGTCGGCATGTGCGCCGACTGCTTCGGCGTCGGCGCGGTCGCCCACGTCGAATGCGATGCCGACCGCGCGCCGATCAGGTACGTCGAGGCCCCGTGCCCGAAGTGCAAGGTCACCAACTGAGCTGTCCGGAACTCCACGGTGCGCACACTTCCGGACATGCGTTCGGTCGCACTCGCCGTCCACGACGGGATCACGATCTTCGAGGTGGCCTCGGTCTGCGAGGTGTTCGGGGTCGACCGCGGGCTCGCCGGCCCCTGGTACGACTTCACCGTCTGCGGCACGGGCACGGTCAGGGTCGGCGGATGGTTCCGGGTGGATGCCCCCGGCGGGCTCCGCCACCGCCAGGCCCGCGCGCCACCACTGCCGAGCCCCCACCGGCCGCAGCGGAACCGGGCTCATACTGACTCGCGTCTGCTCTTCCACATCCGCAATGCTGACCTCGTAGATCATCACCGACGAGTGGCAGGAACGACGTTATGCGCACACTTTCGGACATCTGTCGCCCGGGGACGCGATGAGTGCCACAGAGACGTACCTGGAGGCCGCTGGTCGGGCAGTGGCGCTGCTGCGGGCGCCGGAAGTCGCGGAGGCATGGGAACGGCCCAGCGCGCTGGCGGAGATGACGGTCGGCGGCCTGGCGGGCCACCTGGCCTACCAGATCTTCAGCACCGCGTCCGCGCTGGAGGAGCCCGCGTCCGAACAGGCGCCGATCCCGCTGCTGGAGCACTACGCGCGTGCCGTGTGGATCGGCGCGCCACTGGACGGGGACGTCAACACCGGCATTCGCACGACGGGCGAGGGCATCGCGTCCGAGGGGGCGCGGTCGCTAAGGGAACGCGCGGGCGCCGCACTCGCCGAGCAGCGGACCGGCCTCGCGGGGCTTCCGGACGATCAGGCGGTGTTCATGCCGCAGACGGGCTGGGCGCTGAGTCTCGGCGATTTCCTCACCACGCGGATCGTGGAAATCGTGGTGCACATGGACGATCTCGCCGTCAGTGTCGGACTCGCCCCAGGAGAGCTCCCCGACACCGTTTTCGACCCCGTGCTCACACTGCTGGCCCGTCTCGCCGTGCGGCGGCACGGCCAGGCGGCGGTGCTGCGAGCCTTGAGCCGGAGGGAGCGGGCCCCCACGGCGATCAACGCGATCTGACCAGGCCACGACGGCGGTCCGGAGCCGGCGGAAGGCTCACCTGGACAGCGCTCGGCGCCCAGACGACGCGGGAACGCCGGCCGGGCGCCGGGTCGATGGCTGTTACTTGCTGGCGACGCCGCCGTTGTCACGGCGGTCCAACGCGATCTGGACGGCGCGGGTGGCCTCTTCGTCAGCGTCTTCTGCGGGCTTCAACACGTACATCGAGTCCATGGGATTCGTCTCCGTGATGTTGACATCAGAGCGAGCGGGACTGGGGACCAGCGGCTGACTCCGCGGCGGGTCGCCGGTCTGCCCGAGGGATCAGACCCCGCCGCGGCTGCTAAAGATGCATACGTAGCGCCGCATATTGCCTACCACGCTACCCCGGCCCCGAAGCCGAAGTCTCGCCTCGCGGTCAGAAATCTCACCAAGTGAGACGTGAGGCGACCGGCTCAGTCCTCCAGGTCGACGCGACGTCCCTGGTCGGCACCGATTTCCGCGGTGATCGCGTCGGTCAGGTCCGGGCCGAGCGCCGAGTCGACGGTCAGCGCGATAAGCGCCGTTCCGCCCTTTTTGCGCCGGCCGACCTGCATACCCGCGATGTTGACGCCGGCGTCGCCCAGCAGCCGGCCCACCATGCCGACGATGCCCGGCCGGTCGATGTAGGTGAAAAAGGCCATGTGCGCGGTCGGCGCGATCTCCATCGCGTAGCCGTTGACCTCGACGAGACGCTCGGCGTGCTTGGGCCCGGTGAGGGTCCCGGACACCGACACGATGCCGCCGTCGGCCATCGTGCCGCGGACGGTGACGAGATTGCGCCAGTCGGGGCTGTCCTCGCTCGTGGTCAGCGTCACCTCGACGCCGCGTTCGCGGGACAGCAGCGGCGCGTTGACGTAGGTCACCGAGTCCTCGACGACGTCGGTGAACGCGCCCTTGAGCGCGGCCAGCTCCAGGACCTTCACGTCGTGGTGCGCGATCTCGCCGCGTACCTCGATCTCGAGGCGGGCCGGGACGCCGCCCGCGAGCGCGGTGAAGATGCGGCCGAGCTTCTCGGCGAGGGGCAGCCCGGGCTTGACGTCCTCGGCGACCACGCCGCCACCGCGTACGTTGACCGCGTCCGGCACGAACTCGCCGGACAGCGCCAGGCGTACCGAGCGGGCGACCTGGGTGCCGGCCTTCTCCTGCGCCTCGTGCGTGCTCGCGCCCAGATGCGGGGTGACCACGACGTTGTCGTGGTGGAACAGCGGGCTGTCGGTGCAGGGCTCGCTGGTGAACACGTCGATGCCGGCCCCGGCGACGCGCTTCTCCTTCAGCGCCAGGTCGAGGGCGTTCTCGTCGATGATGCCGCCGCGCGCGGCGTTGACGAGCCGCACCGACGGCTTGACCAGGTGCAGCTCACGGTCGCCGATCAGACCGAGCGTCTCCTTGGTCTTCGGCAGGTGCACGGTGATGAAGTCGCTCTCCCGCAGCAGCTCGTCCAGCGAGACGAGCCGCACGCCGAGCTGGGCGGCGCGCGGCGCCTGGACGTAGGGGTCGTAGGCGATGACCTTCATGTCGAAGGCGGCGAGCCGTTTGGCGACGAGCACGCCGATGCGGCCGAGGCCGAGCACGCCGACGGTCTTCTCCTGCAGCTCGACGCCGGTGTACTTCGAGCGCTTCCACTCCCCCTGCTTCAGCGCCGAGTGCCCCTGCGGAACGTTGCGCGCGGTGGCCAGCAGCAGGGCGATGGCGTGCTCGGCGGCCGTCACGATGTTGGAGGTCGGCGCGTTGACGACCATGACGCCGGCCTTGGTGGCCGCCTCGACGTCGACGTTGTCGAGGCCGACGCCCGCGCGGGCGACCACCCGCAGCCGCCTGGCCGCCGCGAACACTCCGGCGTTGATGCGGGTGGCGCTGCGCACGATGACCGCGTCCACGTCGGCGACGGCCGCCAGCAGTCCCTCGCGGTCGGCGCCGTCGGCGCGGCGGACCTCGAAGTCGCCTTCGAGCAAGGCGAGACCGGCGGGCGAGAGCTCCTCGGCGACGAGGACCACAGGCTTGCTCAACGTACGTCTCCCTTGCGTAGGCTGCCCGTACGGGGGCGTACCGCGAGACACCGTCGAGCCCCCGCCGCGGCCGAGTCTAGCGACGGGCCCATCGCGTTCCGTGAGTCAAAATGAACGCTCGGTGCCCCTCAGTCGTAGGTGCCCCGTGCAGTCCCGTCCACGCACTAGGGTCAGGCGCATGGCGAATGGAAACGCGAAGCTGGCCGACGTGCTCGCGCAGCGTGGTGAACCCGAGCAGATCCTGGGCGCGCTGGTGGACGGCGGGGTCCTCATAGTGTCCAACCCCGACGGCTCCGTCCTCGTCGGGCAGCTCGAGGACGAGAGCGTCGTCCTCGCCGCGTTCACCTCCGCTGAGGCGTACGGCAACAAGCAGGACGAAGAGACGTTCCAGCAGGCCGACGCCGCCCTGCTGCTGGAGATCGCGCGCAGCGGTGACGTCGACGCGATCGTGGTCGACCCCGAGGGCGACGACGCCGCGCTCATCCCGTTCAGCGACATCCAGGGCTACCTGATCGCCCAGGGCATGAGCGTGGACGAGGACGTGGAGGTCGCCTTCCGGCCCAGCGAGCACGAGGTGGTGCCCAGCCTGCGGGACGGGATCGCCGCCCGGCTTCCGGACTACCCGGACGTCGAGCGGGTGTGGATCTCCGACGTGCGCATGCCGAGCGGGGTCGAGGGCATCATGTTGCACGTCATGGTCGCCGAGGGCGCCGACCCGCAGCTGGCCAACGAGCTGCTCCAGGCGACGATGCAGGACCTGCCCACGAGCGATGTCCCGGTCTTCGCCCACCTCGGCGACGAGGAGACCGAGGGATTCCTCACCGAGATGGAGGCCGTCGTCGTACGACGGTAGCCCGCCGCGGCAGCCGGCCGGGGTCGGCCGGCCGTACGGCTTCTCGGCGCCACTCGGATCGATGAAGATCGACTTCGTCGGCCGAGAGGAGACATCGTGTCCGCCGAGCTGGATCGCAGACGATTCTTGCTGGTCACCGGGGTGGCGGGGGCGGCGGTGACGATGGATTCGCTGACCTTCGCCGATGCCGCGGCCGGCGGCGAGCAGACGCGTACGCTCTCGGGGCGCTTCGAGCCCGGCGCGCCGGACTGGGTGTACGTCCCGGTGCGGGTCCCGGCCGGTGTCCGCGAGATCGCGGTGAACTACACCTACGACACACCACAGCCGCCGGCCGGACAGCCGGGAAACGCGCTCGACCTCGGCGCCTTCGACGAGCACGGCTTCCGCGGCTGGTCCGGCGGGGCCCGCGACTCCTTCGCGATCAGCCGTACGGAGGCCACTCCCGGCTACCTGCCGGGCCCCGTACGCCCCGGCGAGTGGCGCGTCGCGCTCGGGCCGTACACGGTCGCCCCGCAGGGGATGAACTGGACGGTCGAGGTGACCCTGCGCTTCGGCGAGCCGGGACCGGCCTTCGTCCCCTCCCACGCGCCGACGCGTGCGCACGGACGCGGCCGCGCCTGGTACCGCGGCGACATGCACGTGCACTCGGTGCACTCCGACGGCGCGCGGCTGCCCGAGCAGATCGTGGCCGAAGCGCGCCGATCGGGCCTGGACTACATCGTCTCGACCGAGCACAACACCTCCAGCGCGGCGGGGATCTGGGGCCACCACGCACGCGACGACCTCCTGATCATCGACGGCGAGGAGGTCACCACCCGCAACGGCCACTACACCGCGCTCGGGCTGCCTCCGGGTACCTGGATCGACTGGCGGTACCGCGCCGCCGACGGGGTGATTGCACGCTTCCTGAAGGAGATCCACCGGCACGGCGCGCTGGCCATGGCCGCGCATCCGTTCTGCCCGTTCGTCGGCTGCCAGTGGAAGTTCGGGTACGCCCACGTGGACGCGATCGAGGTCTGGAACGGCCCGTGGACCCTCGACGACGAGGCGTCGCTGCAACTATGGAACGGCCTGCTGGTCGAGCAGCGGCGTTGGATCCCGGCGGTCGGCGACAGCGACTCGCACAAGGAGGGCCAGGTCATCGGCCTGCCGCAGAACGTCGTACTCGCCGATGACCTCGAACGCGGCGCCATCCTGTCGGCGGTCAGGGCCGGGCGGCTCTACGTCGCCGAGTCGTCCGCCGTGTCCCTGTCCTTCGCGGCCGCGGCGGGCTCACGCACCGCCGGCATCGGCGAGCGGCTGGGCGCGGAGCCGGGCGACCCGGTCACGGTGTCCGTACGAACCGAGGGCGTGGCGACAGGTGTGATCCGGCTGTTCACCGACGAGGGCCAGGTCTTCGAGGGCCCGGTCGGCACGGCCGCCTGGCGCACGACGCCACGCGTCTCCCCGTACGTGCGCGCGGAGGTCCGTCACCCGGACGGATCGATGGCGGCCTTCACCAACCCGATCTTCCTCGGCCGCTGATCCCGCGGTCGGCCGGCAAAGCCGCTTCGCGTGCGTCGAGCAGCTCGTCCCAGTGTTGCTCCGCCCAGGCGCACGCCGCCGCGATTGGGTCGAGGAGGCTGCGCCCGAGCGGGGTGAGTGCGTACTCGACCCGCCGCACCGGCTCGGCGTAGGCCGTACGCCTGACCATTCCGTCCCGCTCCAGCCCTCGCAGCGACTGGGTGAGCACCTTCGCGGTAATGCCGCGCAAGGGGACCCGGAGTTCGGAGAAGCGCCGTGGTCCATCCTGCAGGCAGCGAATGATCAGCCCTGCCCATTTGTCGCCGAAGCGGAACGGCAGCAGGTCCGACGGGCAGATCGGGTCGAACATCTCCGGATCCAGCGGCTTGGTCACGCGCCCCACGCTAGCCGGTATCCGGATGGTAACCACCTGCCCGGTTAGCGTCCCTGCATCGGCCGGTGATCGCACCGGCTCGGACGTGAGGTGAACGCATGAGCAGAATCGTGGTGTTCGGCGCGGGCGGCAGGGCCGGCGGGGCGGCGGTGGCGGAGGCTCGCCGGCGCGGACATGAGGTCACCGCCGTGGTGCGTGATCCGGCCGAGCACGGCGGACTGGCGGCGGACGGCGTACGGCTGGTCGCCGGGGACGTCACCGACGCCGGCAGCGTCGCCGAGGCGGCGCACGACCACGACGGCGCGATCAGCGCCGTCTACGACGCGGGAGCGCCACCCGAGGTCTTCTTCACCGCCGCCGCCCGCGCGCTGGTCGACGGGCTGCCGCGGGCCGGCGTGGGCAGGCTGGTGGCGGTCGGGCTGGCATCGGTCCTCCCGACCGCCTCCGGGGTCCTCCTGATGGACACCACCGGCTACCCGCAGGAGTACCGCGCCTTCTATCTGGCCCATGCCGCCGGGAACGAGGTGCTCAGGACCGCCACCAGCGCGCTGGACTGGCTGGTCCTGAGCCCGGCCGGCGACTTCGACCACGATGGGGCTCGCACCGGCCGCTACCGGACCGCCCCGGCGGAGGCGACCGGCCGTGTCTCCTATGCCGACTTCGCGATCGCCGTGCTCGACGAGATCGACACTCCCCGGCATCACCGCACCCACGTGGGCATCAGCGTTCCGTAGACGCGTACGCCCCGGCGTGTGCGGGCGCACACGCCGGGGCGTATCGGAAAGCCGT
>DASQPY010000313.1:0-2555 GCA_035643735.1 Actinoallomurus sp.
CGAGCAGACCGTCCGCGACGCGCTCAACGACGCGGACGCGCGTGCGCGCCGGCATGACGCCCGCCTCATGCTGGTCGGCATCCTGGCGACCGTGCGTCAGGCCGACCTCACCGAGTCGGCGCTGTCCGCCAACCCGCGCTACCGGCTGCTGAACGAGCAGATCCTGGCGGCGCGCGGCGGCGAACACATGCACCTGGACATCGAGGGGATCGAGCGCCTGCGGACGCACGCCGACAGCATCTCTCCCGAGGCGGCGTGCACGAGCGTGCAGTACCACCTGCAGGTCAGGCCCGAGGACTTCGGCGCCTACTGGAACGCCTCCCAGATGATCGCCGGCGTCCAGGCCGCCCTGGCCGCCAACTCGCCCTTCCTGTTCGGCCACGAGCTCTGGCGCGAGACCCGGATTCCGCTGTTCGAGCAGGCCACGGACACCCGGGCGAAGGAGCTGCGGGAACAGGGCGTGCGGCCCCGCGTGTGGTTCGGCGAACGCTGGATCACCTCGGTGCTGGACCTGTTCGAGGAGAACTCCCGGTATTTCTCCCCGCTGCTGCCGGTATGCGACGAGGACGATCCGCTGGACCAGCTCGGGCGCGGCGAGGTGCCGAGCCTGGCCGAGCTCACGCTGCACAACGGCACCGTCTACCGGTGGAACCGGCCCGTCTACGACATCGCCCAGGGCCAGCCGCATCTCCGGGTGGAGAACCGCGTGCTGCCCGCCGGCCCGACCGTCGCGGACACCATGGCCAACGGCGCGTTCTACTACGGCCTCATCCGAGCCATGGCCGACGAGGAGCAGCCGCCGTGGAGCGGCATGGCGTTCGCCTCCGCGGGCGCCAACCTGCGCCGCGGCGCGCGCGACGGGATGGACGCCGTGCTCTTGTGGCCCGGCGCCGGCGAGATCCCGGTGACCGAGCTGGTACTGCGGCGGCTGCTGCCGCAGGCCGCCGCCGGCCTGGACCGGTGGGGCGTCGACGGAGTCGTACGTGACCGGCTGCTCGGCATCATCGAGCAGCGCTGCCTCACCAGGCGCAACGGTGCCACCTGGCAGGCCAGGACGGCACAGGCGATCGGCGGTGACCGGCCCGAGGCGCTACGCCTGATGGTGCAGCGCTATATCGAGCACATGCACACCAACGCGCCGGTCCACACCTGGCCGATCGGCTGATCGCAGGCTACTGAAGGTAGCCCTCGACCTCACCCGTCGGCCGGGATGCCGCGTCGTCGGGGTTCTCACCGTAGTCACGCCGGGCCCGCCGCTGGCGCAGGAGATCCCAGCACTGGTCGAGCTGCTCCTCGACGCTCTTCAGCCGCTGGTGCTCCTCGTCCGCGGTCAGCTCTCCCTTTTGCAGGCGTTCGCGGAGCGTGTGCTCCTCGTCCACCAGGGTGTTGATCTGGCCGAGAATCTCACTGTCCTGCATGTTCGAATCACCTCAAGAGGACAGTGTGGCAGCTTTCACCCATAGCGCGCACACCCCGGCCTGCCATGAAGATCGACCGACGGTCCGCCCGACCGGGTCCCGTCCACGATGGACCCGGCCTACGACGGAATGCCTTGCGTTGGCGGTGGTGACCAGCCGGGGCTAAAGCGGCCCCCGGCTGCCGACGAGGCCGTTCAGAAAGCCGCCCGCGCTCTCCGACGTCGGTCGTGTGACCTCTGTGCCGGTCGATGACGGCTCCGCCGCCTTGGGCTTCGCGGCCTTCGGCTTGGCGGCGGCCTTCGGCTTGGCCGCCGACTTGGCCTTGGTCGCCGTCTTCTTCACGGTCGCCTTGGCCTTGTCCGTGGTCTTCTTCGCCGCCGTCGCGGTCCGGGACTTGGCGGGCTCCTTCGCCGCGGTCGTCTTACGGGCCGTGGTACGGCCGGCCGCGGCCGGCTTTTCCGCCGCCGGTGCCTTGATGGCCGAGATGGTCTTGGCCGCGGTGGTAAGCGACTCGGCCGCGGCGGCGAGCGCCTTGGTCGCGGTGTTCATCGTCTTCATCGCGGTGTTCATCGCCTGCGCCGAGCTCGTCGCCTTGCTCGCCGCATCGGTCATCTTGGTCGCCGCGGACGACACCTTCGTGGCGGCCGACGACACTCGTGTCGCAGCGGCCGCAGGAGTCACGGACGGCTTCGCGGCCGCCCCGGCCCGCGATGTCGCCTTCGTCTTCGGCGCGGTCTTACGCGCCGAAGCCGTCCGGCTGGTGGTCTTCTTGGCAGGCGTGGCCTTCTTGTTGGCCGTGCCGCTCTTCGTACCGCTCGTGCTCGCCGTTGAACGGCGGGCGGTCGAACGCGTCAATGTATTTGTGGGCACTGATCCATCCCCCCGTGTCGATCAGCTTGGTGGATCTATTCCACAATTAGCGAAGATCTACACGCCTACCGGGTGCCAGACGGTCTTTGTTTCCAGGAATGTGGTCATCCGAATGGTCCCAGGATCGTCCGTCCACACGTACTGAGCCGGTCGGAGCACGCGCTTGAGGTTCTCCGCGGCGGCCTGTTCGCACTCGGTGGCGAGATCGCCGGAGACCCCCGTGAGGTCGAGCCCGTTCACGTCCATGTGCGAGGCCAGCCACGGTGC
>DASQPY010000314.1:0-3519 GCA_035643735.1 Actinoallomurus sp.
CGAGCTCGAAGCCGCGATCGACACCGGTGACGAGGAGAAGTTCCGTACCGCGCTGCACGCCCTGCTGGAGCAGGTGCGCATGGTGGGCAAGACACTGCCCGCCGAAGATCTCGCCCCGTCCGGGCTGATCCTGCCGCCGGCGGACGCCACTATGGAAGAAGTACGCGCGATGCTCGGTGACGCGGGACTGATTCCCGACTGACCTGGCACCTTGCGCGGTGGTCCGGCGTTCTAACGGGTAAGTGCAGACGGGGTAGGAAGGGGCATGATGGCGCGTTCTCGTTTCGCACCAGATCGAGGGCTCACGGCACGCATGCTGGTGACGATGTTCCTGCTGGGGCTGCTGTACGTCGCCTTCGTCGGTTTCTTCGTCGTGTACGTACCCCGTCTGTGGGTGGTGATCCTCATCATCGCCCTGGGCTTCCTGCTGGTCCAGTACTTCTTCTCCGACAAGCTCGCGCTGTTCGCGATGCACGGAAAGGTGGTCTCCGCAGAGGAGGCGCCGGAGCTGCACGGGGTCATCGACCGCATCTGCGCGATGAGCGACATGCCCAAGCCGAAGGTGGCGGTGGCCGACACGGATGTGCCGAACGCCTTCGCCACCGGACGAAACCAGGACAACGCGGTCGTCTGCGTCACGACGGGGCTGCTCCGCCGGCTCGACACCACCGAGCTGGAGGGCGTGCTCGCGCACGAGCTCGCGCACGTCGCCCACCGCGACGTCGCCGTGATGACGATCGCGTCGTTCCTGGGCATCCTGGCCGGACTGCTGACGCGGTTCGGCCTCGAATGGGGCCTGTGGGGCGGTTTCAGCGACCGCAATCGCAACAACAACGACCAGAGCGGGGCGATGGTCCTGCTGATCGTCATCGGGGTCAGCGCCGCCGTGTACGCGATCAGCTTCCTGCTCACGCGTGCGCTGTCCCGCTACCGTGAGCTGTCCGCCGACCGTTCGGCGGCGGTGCTGACGGGCCGGCCGTCCGCGCTCGCCAGCGCGCTGACCAAGGTGACCGGCGAGATGGCCCGGATACCGACGAAGGATCTACGGGCGGCCGAGCCGTTCAACGCGTTCTACTTCGCGCCCGCGTTCTCCAAGGGGTTCAGCATCTCCTCGCTCTTCTCCACTCACCCGTCGCTGGACAAGCGCCTCGAGCAGCTCGCGTCGATCTCGGCCCAGCTCGGCCGGGGCGTGTGACGTGGGCTTCCTCGACGCGCTGCTCGGCCGGTCCAAGCCGAAAAAGCCCGACCTGGACCGGCTGTTCGCCCTGCCCACGGCCGCGGTGACGCTGGAGGCCGCCTCGGCGCTCAAACCCACCGGGGTCGGCGCGGTCTGCTTCCGCGCCGCCGAGGGCGCCGCCTTCGCCCAGATCGAGAGCGACGTACGCGAGCTGCTCGACGCGCGCGAGGACGGGCCCAAGGTCGAGCTGAGCAAGGACTCCTACGGCTATTCGTGGCTGGTGACGCGGCACGAGCCCGACGACCTCGAGGGGCTCGTCACCGACATCCACGCGGTCAACTCCTCGCTGGAGGTCGGCGGGTTCGGACCTCAGCTGCTGTGCTCGGTCGTCGTCTTCGCCGGACCGGACGGCCGCAGGACCGGGCTGGTCTACCTGTACAAGCGGGGCACGTTCTACCCGTTCGCGCCGACCTCGGGAGAGCGCCGCGACAACGCGCTCGAACTCCAGGTCCGCGCCGCGGTCGGCGCCGACCTGCCGGTGGAGAGCGACCTCAGCCGCTGGTTCCCCGTCTGGGGCGCCCCCGGCCTGTAGCGCGTCCGGCTCGGCCTGCCGCGCCGCGTGATCATGGTCATGACTGACGCCTGGGTGGAGCGGACGAAGAGCTCACGTGCGGGCGGCTCCATCGTCCTCACCGGCGGCAACGCCGCCCAGCGCCCCGCCCCGGCCTGGTCGCCGGGGGCGAGCATGACCGGCGTCCTGGACGCCCTGACGCGGCAGCTCGCCCTCGAGCTCGCCCCGGTCAGGGTCAACCTGGTCGCGCCGGGCGTCACCCAGAGCCCGCTGTGGGGCGGCATGTCCGCCGGGGAGCAGCAGGCGATGTACGACGGCATCGCGGCATCCCTGCCCGTCGGCCGCGTGGGCACGCCGTCCGACGTCGCCCTCGCCTACCTGTACGCCATGGAGCAGCCGATGGCGACCGGCACCTCGATCCTCGTCGACGGCGGCGCGGTCCTCGTCTGAGCGGTCGTGAGACGGTATTCGTCGTCGTTCACGTCACGCTCGGCCCGGCCGCCGCCGGCTCCTCTGGGCGAGCCGAGCGTCGTTACGGCAGTGCGAGCATCCGGTCGAGGGCGGCGCGGGCGTAGTGGGCCGTCTCCTCATCCACCGCGATCTGGTTCACGACCTCGCCCGCGGCCAGCGACTCCAGGGACCAGACCAGGTGCGGCAGGTCGATGCGGTTCATCGTGGAGCAGAAGCACACGGTCTTGTCGAGGTACACGACGGTCTTGTCGGGGTGCCGTTCGGCCAGGCGCTTCACGAGGTTCAGCTCGGTGCCGACCGCCCACGCCGAGCCGGTGGGGGCCTTGTCGATCATCCGGATGATGTACTCCGTGGACCCGACCTGGTCGGCGGCGCGGACGACCTCGTGGCGGCACTCGGGATGGACGAGAACGTTCACGCCCGGGATCCGGGCCCGTACGTCATTGACCGAGTCCAGGCTGAACCGGCCGTGCACCGAGCAGTGCCCGCGCCACAGGATCATGGTCGCGTCGCGCAGTTCGTTCGTCGTGAGGCCGCCGTCACGCCGGTTGGGGCTGTAGACGACGCAGTCGTCCAGCGACAGGCCCATCTCCAGGACGGCGGTGTTGCGGCCGAGATGCTGGTCGGGCAGGAACAGGACCTTCGAGCCCCGTGCGTAGGCCCATTCGAGTGCGCGCCTGGCATTGGAGGACGTGCAGACGACCCCGCCGTGCCGGCCCACGAACGCCTTGATGTCGGCCGAGGAGTTCATGTACGTGATCGGCACCACGTCGCCGGCGATGCCGGCCTCCTCCAGGACGTCCCAGCATTCCTCGACCTGGTCGTAGGTCGCCATGTCGGCCATCGAGCAGCCGGCGGCCAGGTCGGGGAGGACGACCCGCTGGTCCGGGGTGGTGAGGATGTCGGCGGACTCGGCCATGAAGTGCACACCGCAGAACACGATGTAGGGGGCCTGTGGCCGCGCGGCGGCCTCCTGGGCGAGTTTGAACGAGTCGCCGGTCACATCGGCGAACTGGATGACCTCATCCCGCTGATAGTTGTGGCCGAGCACGAAGAGCCGGTCTCCGAGGGCCGCCTTGGCGGCGCGGGCGCGCTCCACCAGGGCGGGATCCGAGGCGGCCGGGAGCTCGCCGGGACAGGAGACCCCGCGTTCGCTGGCCGGATCCGATCCGCGTCCGAGAATCAGGAGGCTGCTGGTGGTCACTAGGGGTACTCCCTCCAACGCGACTTATCGTCGCTTTGACGATACTGCACCGCAGGGCCGTGTCGAGGGGGAGGGGCCGGGTATGGGACCGATGTG
>DASQPY010000315.1:0-7734 GCA_035643735.1 Actinoallomurus sp.
CCGTCCGACGGGCGGTTCTGCTCGCCGGTCTGCGGGTCGGTGTAGATGTAGGGCGTCTCCGTCAGCGGGTGGCCGTTGACCGTCACGTGGCCCTGCGCGTCGCAGCAGGCCACGTGGTCGCCCGGGACGCCGATGACGCGCTTGATGTAGTCCTTCTCCCCCGGCACCACACCGAACGCGCTCCCGATGGCGTGCAGCAGCTTGGAGACCGGGTTCTTCGGCTGCGCGTACTGGACCTCGGGGTCCCACGAGTCGAGGCCGTTGAAGACGACGACGTCACCGCGCTTGATGTCGCGCGTGTGGTAGACGATCTTGTTGACCAGGACCCGGTCGCCGACCTTGAGGGTGTTCTCCATCGACTGTGACGGGATGTAGAACGCCTGGACGGCGAAGGCCTTGATGACCATGGCCAGTGCCAGCGCCACTCCGACCAGGATGGGGAGTTCTTTCCAGAAGGAGCCCTGCTTCTTCTTGGCCGGCTTGTCGCCGGATCCCTCATCGTCGTCGGGGCGATCGAAATCGTCTCCGACCATGGAGCCGTCGTCCCGCGCGCCGCCGGACCGAGACATGTCGTGGCGCGTTTCACCAGAAGTGGGCGCGGGCTCGCGCAGGCCCTGATCGTCGTCACTCATCATTGGGAAGCCTAATGCCCTGAAGCCGCGCGGGAGGCTATCGCCCGCGTGTCGTCTTCAGCAAGGGAGCCGGAGTCAACCGATTAACGAAGTTCGCCCCGGAACGCCGATGCGGCGCCCGGGGCGGAACAGGTAGCCGTGCTCAGTTGTCGCGCTTCTCCTTGATGCGTGCGGCCTTGCCGCGGAGGTCGCGCAGGTAGTAGAGCTTGGCGCGCCGGACGTCGCCGCGGGTCACGATCTCGATCTTGTCGATCGAGGGGCTGTTGAGCGGGAAGGTCCGCTCCACGCCCACGCTGTAGCTCACCTTGCGAACGGTGAAGGTCTCGCGGGCGCCACCGCCCTGACGCCGGATCACCACGCCCTGGAAGACCTGGATTCGGCTGCGGGTGCCCTCTGTCACGCGCACGTGAACCTTGAGCGTGTCACCCGGGCGAAAGTCCGGTGCGTCCGACCGCTTCGCGGCGTTCTCGATCTCCTGGATCAGGGTGTGCATGACTGGGGTTCCTCTGTTGGACACGCGCACAGGCGCACAGCGCCGGAACGCGAAGGGTCTTCTGGGAAGTCTGGGCGCGCCCAGCCTGAAGCCGGGTCGACATCTCAGTGTGCCATAGGTTCGCCGTCGATCGGAAAACCGGCCTCGGACAGTGTACGCCGATCGGCGTCGTCCAGGGCGTTCCGGGCGATGAGGTCGGGCCGGTTCGACGCCGTACGGCGCAGCGCCTCATCACGCCGCCACCTGGCGATGGCGCCGTGGTTGCCCGACATGAGCACCGGCGGCACGGGGCGTCCGCGCCAGTCCGGCGGTTTGGTGTAGACCGGCCCCTCGAGAAGGGACTCCATCCGGCCCGGCGCGAAAGAGTCATCGCTGACCGAGTCGGCGTTGCCCAGCACGCCGGGCAGCAGCCGGGTGATGGCCTCGACGATGACCAGCACCGCGGACTCTCCCCCGGCCAGGACGTAGTCGCCGATGCTCACCTCGTCGACGGGCATCCGCGAGCGCGCGTCCTCGATCACCCGGGCGTCGATGCCCTCGTATCGCCCGCAGGCGAACACCAGCCATGGCTCCGCGGCGTACGCGACGGCCATCTCCTGGGTGAACGGGCGCCCGCTCGGCGTCGGCACGACCAGCCGCGCCGAAGAGCCGGGCGGGACGATCGCGTCGAGCGCCTCTCCCCAGGGCTCCGGCTTCATCACCATGCCCGGGCCACCGCCGTACGGGGTGTCGTCGACGGTGCGGTGCCGGTCGTGGGCCCATCCGCGCAGGTCGTGCACGTTCACGTCCACATCGCCGCGCTGTCGTGCCTTGCCCAGCAACGAGACGTCGAGCGGCGCGAAGTACTCAGGAAAGATCGTGACGATGTCGAGTTTCATCGGTCCTACTCGAGCAGACCGGGAGGAGGGTCGAGGACGATACGGCCGGCGGGCACGTCGACGTCGGTGACGATCGCGCTGACGAACGGCACCAGGGCGTCGCCGCCCGTGGTACGGCGCAGTACGAGCAGATCCTGGCCGTGGTGCTCGACATCGACGATCTCACCGAGCTCGGCGCCGTCCGGGCCCACCGCGGTCAGGCCGATGAGCTCGTGGTCGTGGAACTCGTCGGGGTCGGCGGTCGGCGGAACCTCGGCGGAGTCGACGAGCAGCAGAACGCCGCGCAGTGTCTCCGCGGCCGAGCGGTCCTCGATACCGGCGAAGCGCACCAGCAGGCGATCGGCGTGCGTGCGCACCGTCTCCACGGTCAGCGGGCCGATCTCCTCGGTGGCGAGCGATGACCCCGGCGCGAACCGCGCGTCGGGGTCATCGGTGCGTATCTCCACGCTCACCTCGCCACGAATGCCGTGCGCGCGGCCGACACGGCCGACCACGAGCAGCATCAGGCCGCTCCGAGCACGCCAGGCCGCAGCCGTACGCCGCGGACCGGGGACCCACAGGGCGCCGCCCTGACAGATCCGGTTCGCGGCGAGCGGCGTCGAGCCGTCGGGACACCGTGCGGCTGGCCGGCGGTTTCGTCGGACACGCCCTAGCGCGCCTCGTTGAGGTCGAGCAGGTCGACGCGGACGTAGCGACCTCCGGCGATGGCGCTCACGACGGTGCGCAGGGCCTTGGCGGTACGGCCGTTACGCCCGATGACCTTACCCAGGTCATCGGGGTGCACCCGTACTTCCAGGACCCTGCCGTTACGAAGGCGGCGCGCCCGTACCCGGACCTCGTCCGGGTTTTCGACGATGCCGCGCACCAGGTGCTCGAGCGCCTCCTCGAGCACGCTACGCCTCGCTCTTGGCTTCGGCGGCGTCCTCGGCCGGCTTCTCCTCTGCCTTTGCCTCGTCCTTCTTGGCCTTCTTCGGCGCGGCCTTCTTGGACTTCGGCGTGGTCGCCTTGCCCTCGGCCTCGCCCATGGTCTCCTTGACGGCGGCCTGGAAGACCTCGGCCTTGTCCGGCTTCGGCTCGGCGACCTTCAGGGTGCCCTCGGCACCCGGCTCGCCCTTGAACTTCTGCCAGTCGCCGGTGACCTTGAGGATGGCCAGGACGGGTTCGGTCGGCTGGGCGCCGACGCCCAGCCAGTACTGCACCCGCTCGGAGTTGACCTCGATGAACGAAGGCTCCTCCTTCGGGTGGTACTTGCCGATCTCCTCGATGGCGCGGCCATCGCGCTTGGTGCGGGAGTCGGCTACGACGATCCGGTAGTACGGTGCCCGGATCTTCCCCAGACGCTTGAGCTTGATCTTGACTGCCACAGCTGTGGTGTTCTCCAGATTCTGCATGGATGAGTGGACCTGCGCCGGGTGGGGACCTGCGCTGCCACTCGGAAGGACACGGCTCGCCCGGGTGAGAGAGGGTCCCTGACTGACCGCGATTCCAGCCTGCCATTCTGCCAGACGATCGCGGTGAAGGCGCAATCGACCAGTGCTTTCGCCGATGATCACCCGGTGAACCGGACAATCACCGCACGACAGGGCCGAATTCGGTTATTTCTCTTTTTTCGGGTTCTGCAGCTTGGACAGGTCGGGCATCTGGAAACCGGGCGGCAACTGGCCGGGCAGGCCACCCCCGAGGCCGGGAGGCAGCCCCTTCGGCATCGCGTCCGGTGTCCCGCCGCCCGGCTTGCCGCCCTGCTGGGCGCGCTTGCGCGGGTCGCCGCTGCGCTGCCGGCCCTTCTTGTTCTTCTTGCCGGCCGCCTTGACCGCCTTGCGCCGGGTGCCCGGCATGCCAGGGATCCCCATCCCGCCGGCCATCTGGCGCATCATCTTCTGCGCGTCGAAGAAGCGGGTGACGAGGTTGTTCACCTCGGTCACACTCACCCCGGAACCACGCGCGATGCGCGCCCGGCGCGAGCCGTTGATCATCTTGGGGTTGCGCCGCTCGTCGGGCGTCATCGAGTTGATGATGCCGCCGACGCGGTCGAGGTCGCGGTCGTCGATCTCGTCGAGCTGGCCGCGCATCTGCCCCATGCCGGGCATCATCCCGAGCAGGTTCTTGATCGGCCCGAGCTTGCGGATCATCTGCATCTGCTCGAGGAAGTCCTCCAGGCTGAAATCCTCGCCTGACGCGAACTTCGACGTCATCTTCTCGGCCTGCTCGGCGTCGAACGCCTTTTCGGCCTGCTCGATCAGGGTGAGGATGTCACCCATGTCGAGGATCCGACCGGCCATCCGGTCGGGGTGGAAGACGTCGAAGTCCTCGAGCTTTTCACCGGTCGACGCGAACATGATCGGGCGGCCGGTGATGTGGCGTACGGACAGCGCGGCGCCACCGCGGGCGTCACCGTCGAGCTTGGTGAGGACGACGCCGTCGAAGCCGACGCCGTCGACGAACGCCTGCGCCGTCGTGACGGCGTCCTGGCCGATCATCGCGTCGACGACGAACAGGATCTCGTCCGGGCCGACCGCGTCGCGGATGTCGGCGGCCTGCTGCATCATCTCCGCGTCGATGCCCAGCCGGCCGGCGGTGTCGATGATGACCACGTCGTGCTGTGCGTGCTTGGCGTGCTCGATGGAGTCGCGGGCCACCTTGACCGGGTCACCGACACCGTTGCCGGGCTCGGGCGCGTACACCGGCGTGGCCGCGCGCTCGCCGAGCACCTGCAGCTGCTGGACGGCGTTGGGACGCTGCAGGTCGGCGGCGACCAGAAGCGGCGCGTGGCCTTCGCTCTTGAACCAGCGCGACAGCTTGCCCGCCAGCGTCGTCTTACCGGAACCCTGAAGACCGGCCAGCATGATCACGGTCGGCGGGCTCTTCGCGTACCGCACCCGCCGGGTCTCGCCGCCGAGGATGTTGATGAGCTCGTCATTGACGATCTTGACGACCTGCTGTGCGGGGTTGAGCGCCTGTGACACCTCCGCGCCACGGGCCCGCTCTTTGATCTGCGCGATGAAGTCCTTGACGACGGGCAGCGCCACGTCGGCCTCAAGGAGCGCGATGCGGATCTCGCGTGCCGTGGCGTCGATGTCCGCGTCGGACAACTTGCCCTTGCTGCGCAGCGAGGAGAAGACCGTGGTCAGCCGGTCGGAGAGCGTCTCGAACACGTGTGTGGCCAGTCCTAGGGAGCTTCGGGGATCGACTTCCAACACTATCCGCTCGGCGGCGCTTGAGTATCGGCCTGCGCGCCGACATCTGTCCGCGCGGTCGTTTTCACCGCCGGCAGATCACCAGAGGGGGCGGATCGGCGGGGAGCCCGCGGCGATGACGTACGCCGCCAGGTCCTCGCGCAGCGCCGTGAGCCGCTCGAGTCCCACCAGCACCGCCCAGCGGTTTTCGATCTCGCCCCACGGCGCCACGACGCGTTCGACGCAGGCCCGGCCGCGCGCCGCGAGCACGACGAGCGGGCGCGCCGGTCGGCCGGGTGCGGCCGGCGCTCGACGTAGCCGCGTTTCTCCAGCTCGTCGACCAGTTTCCAATGAGGGCGAGGGGGGCGGCTTCCCGGGTGGAATGCCGCCCCGCTCGTGTCAGGCGGCCGAGGTGTAGAGGACCGCGGTGGGGTCGCCCGGCGTCAGGGTGGCCGGCGTCGGGCCGGACAGGAACGACTTCTGGGGCTGGTCGTCCCTGCCCAGGAAGAACGCGCGGTTGATCGCCTTCACGTTGATCGTCGCGCCCGTGTCGACGGCCGTCGCCGGTACGCGGATGGCGGTGATCTGCTCGATGTCGGACGCCTTGGTACCCGGAGGGAGCTGCACCGTCGTGGCGGCCGGCAGGTCGCGCTGGATCGAACGGTCCGGGAACAGATGGTCCGAGCGGTACAGCGTCGGGTCGCCCTTCAGCCGCACGCCGATGGACAGGCCCACCCAGTCGAGGAGGTTCGGCGGCACCGTCTCCTTGCGCACGACCAGGTAGAGGTAGTCGCGCGGGTCGGCGATGGAGGTCGTCGAGGAGGTGGGCGGGTCCGCCTGCACCTTCCCCTCGCGGCGCGACTCGGCGTCGGCCACCCAGTACGTCCACGGGTTGCGGTCCATGACCTGCTCGCGTGCCTCGGTCGCGGCGTCCAGCGACCCCGAGGTGGACAGGAAGAACCTCATAGGGTCATCGACCTTGTCGCAGATGTTGTTGTTCAGCGTGCAGGTCTGCATGAGCGGGTGGTCGCCCTCATACGTCCCGCCGAACGGCTGGGTCACATGGTTCGGCGCCTGGATGACCGCGGTTCCCGGTACGCGGCGGCCCCGGGCGTCGACCTCGACCTGGTAGATCCACTCGATGTCGGTCGTACGGCCCCAGCGCGCCATCAGCTGCGGCGTCGACGTGCCGCCGTCCTCGTTGCTCCAGATGTAGGAGTAGGTCAGCAGCCGGTGCCCGGGAAGGAGGGCGGGGACGTCCTCGTGCCAGGCGACGAGCGGGGTGTCGGTGGAGGCGTTCTGAAAGGGCCCACCCGAGTCGGCACCGTTCCGCCCGTACAGGATCGGAGCGTGCGCCAGGTCGGTGTGGGCCTGACCGCGGCTCACCGTACGGAACGACGTGCGGGTCACGTGGACCGCGCGGCCGGCGGAGCGGTCGGCGGCGAGACGCAGCGACAGCCGGTGCCGTCCGGCCTTCAGGTGCCCGAGCGCGAACTCCCTGGTGATCGGGAACGCGGCGGGCACGACGTCGTCGGTCGCGTACCGGCCGTCGACGAACAGCGACAGCACGGCGGACTCGTGGCCCTTGACCGCCCAGGAGACACCGGGCGCCGCGGCGGTCACGTCGACGAGCGCCTCACCCGCGTGGCTCGTACGGAACGTGATCACCTGTGGGTGGCCGCGGTCGACGACCGTGGTCCCCGCCGTGGCGGCCGGGACCGCCATCAGGCCGAGGGCGGCCGCCACGCCTCCCAGCACGGCGGTGCGGGCGAGCAGGATTCTTCGCACAGGAGCCTCCCAGGCATCGCGGACCCAAGAAGCGTCATCGCCCTCACCGGCACCGTCAACGACCCCGGCCGCCGTTTCCGCGATCTTCACTGGCCGGTCTGTGCCATGTCACCTCAGCGGACGGCCTCGAGGATGGCGGCGCGGATGGACGCGCGCAGCGCGCCGTCGGTGACGGGGCGTCCCTCGGCGTCGACGACGTAGAAGACGTCGACCGCCTCGGCGCCGAGTGTCTCGACCCGCGCGGCGCGCACCTGCGTTCCGAACGACCCGAGGACGTGCCCGATGCGCCAGAGCAGGCCGGGCCGGTCGTGCGCGCGTACCTCCACGACCGTGGCGGTCTCCGACGCGTCGTCGATCATGGTCACCCGGGGCGGCGCCACCGGTACGCCCTTGCGTGGACGGTACGAGCGGGCCCGCCGTTCGAGCCGTTTCTCGACGTCGAGGCGGCCCGCCAGGATCCGGCGCAGGTCGACCTCCAGCGCGGCCGGGTCCGGTCCCGAGCCGTAGTCGGGGACCGCGACGAACTCCAGCAGGGCCGTCGTCCCCTCGGCTCCCACGCCCCAGGAGACCGTACGGGCGCCGCGGACCGCGAGGCGATGGAGCGCGAGCACACCCGCGGCCTGCCACAGCAGGCCGGGCCGGTCCGGCGCGACGATGGTGATCCGCGAGCCCACGACGCGTACGGCTCCGCCACCGTGCCGCGCGAGCGCGAGCTGCTCGGTCGTGGGCTCCGGCGCCACCGGCGGAGGGGCGCCCGCCAGGACGGCGGC
>DASQPY010000316.1:0-8180 GCA_035643735.1 Actinoallomurus sp.
ACGAGCAGACGCTGTACAACCAGATGCTCGGCGAGCAGGACCCCGACTCGGCACACGGGTTCTGCACCTACTACACGGGCCTGTTCCCCGGGTCGCGGCGGACGGTGAAGGGCGGGCTCGGCGCCGCCCCGGGCGGCTACAGCAGCGACTACGACAACTTCTCGTGCGACCACGGCACAGGAATGGAGACGAACACCAAGTTCGCCGACAGCATCTACTTCCGCTCCGGCGATGCCCTGTGCGTCAACCTGTTCATCCCGTCCGAGGTCACCTGGGCCGAACGCGAGATCAAGATCAGACAGGAGACGCGCTACCCGGAGCGGGACACCACCCGGCTCACCATGACCGGAGACGCGCGCTTCGCCCTCAAGGTGCGGATCCCCGCCTGGACCGGCGGGCACGCCCTCGTACGGGTGAACGGCAGGGCGGCGCCGGCCCGGTCCGGCACCTACGCCACGATCGACCGGCAGTGGCGCAGCGGCGACACGGTCGAGGTCACCCTTCCGATGAAGCCGGTATGGCACGAGGCCCCCGACAACCCTGACGTCCAGTCCCTCAGCTACGGACCGGTCGTGCTCGGCGGCGCGTACGGCGAGACCACGCTGAACACGATCCCGGCCATCGACCCGCGCTCGGTACGCGCCGAGCGCGGCACGCCACTGCGGTTCACCGCGACCGCGGACGGGGCCTCCGTGCCACTGATGCCGTTCGCCGACATCCAGCACCAGAACTACACCGTCTACTGGGCGACGCCGCCACGCCGTTCGCGGCCACGGCTCCTCGCGGACTACGCCTTCGGCGAGGGCGGCGGCACGACGGCGAAGGACGCGACCGGGAGATGGCCCGCCGCCACACTCGCGGCGGGCGCCACCTGGACCGCGGACGGCGCGGTGGCGCTCGACGGCACCGGCGGCCACGTCACCCTGCCCGCCGGGCTGGTCAGCGGCCTGGCCGAGCTCACCGTCGCCGCCTGGGTGAACCCGGAGGAGCTCGCCAACTCCGCCCGCGTGTTCGACCTGGGCTTCCAGAAGAACACCTACCTGTACCTGACGGTACGCACCGGAGCGGGCAAGGCGCGCTGCGCCATGAAGCTCGCCGGAATGGAGGCCGAGGACGTCATCGACGCGGCCGGCCCGCTGCCCGCAGGGACCTGGAGTCACGTGGCGGTGACCATCGCCGACGGCACCGGAGTGCTCTACGTCGATGGCGCCGAATCCGGGCGGAACGCCGCCCTCGTGATGAGCCCGCTGCTCCTCGGCGCCACCACCCAGAACTATCTCGGCAGGTCGCAGAACCCCACGCACCCGTATCTCCACGGCGAGATCGACGACTTCCGGGTCTACAACCACGCCCTCACCGCCGCCGACGTCGCGGCCCTGCACACCCAAGGGAGGAACGGATGAGCGCCTTCTCGCCCACGTCACGTTTCAGACCCCGCCGCGCCGGCACGGCCGCTGCGGCACTCACCGCCCTGCTGGCCATCGCTCCGTTCGGCCTCGCCCCGGCCGCCATCGCCGGCACCGAGGCCAAGGTCACCGGGTTGCGCACCGACGACCTGAGTCAGGCCCTCGGCATCGACGACACCACCCCGCCGCTCGCCTGGCAGCTCACCTCGTCCAGGCGGGAGGTCGCGCAGAGCGCCTACCAGGTGCAGGCCGCGACCACGCAGGACCGGCTCACGCGCGGAAGGCCGGACCTGTGGGACACGGGCCGGGTCTCTTCCGCGAACCAGCGGGTCGACTATGCGGGGAAGAAGATCGGGAGCCGCACCCGGGTCTACTGGCGGGTC
This sequence comes from Actinoallomurus sp., assembly GCA_035643735.1. Lineage (GTDB taxonomy): Bacteria > Actinomycetota > Actinomycetes > Streptosporangiales > Streptosporangiaceae > Actinoallomurus. Next base: position 1,790 of record DASQPY010000316.1, read on the forward strand.
AAGGTCTGGAGCGGCACGAACTCCCCCGGATGGAGCGCGCCGGCCTGGTTCGAGACCGGGCTGACCACGGCCCAGGACTGGTCGGCCAAGTGGATCACCAATGACGACTGGCAGATCAAGGCGAAGCAGCCCACACCGATCGTGGTGAAGCTGCCCAGGACCACCGCCCGGTACGTACGGCTCGACGTCACCAGGCTCGGCCTGCCCCTGGTGGAGACGGTTCCGGACCAGACCTGGCGGCTGCAGCTCGCCGAGCTGGAGGTCCGCGACTCCGCCGACGCGGCGACCGACCTCGCCGCGAACGCCGCCGTCACCGCCTCGGACAACGGCGGCAACATCAACCGCAAGTACGCCACCAAGTACCTCACCGACGGCACCGAGACCACCGATCAGGAGTTCGCGGGCTGGTCCAGCTCCGCGTACACCGGCGCCGACGTCGCGGACAAGCCGCTCACCCTCACCGTCGACCTGAAGTCCGCCAAAACCTTCGACCAGGTGCTGCTCTACCCGCGGACGGACGTCCCCGCCGCCGGCGGCAAGGTGCCGTACGCCCCGGTCGACTACTCCGTCCAGGCCGGCGATGATCCGGCGGCCCCGTTCACCACTCTGCAGAACGTCACCGGCCAGGAGGCACCGAAGTCCCCGGTCCCGGAGGCCATGCCGATCTTCGCCAAGGACTTCGCGCTCCCGAAGGGCATCCGCGGCGCGCGCCTGTACGTGACCGGACTCGGCGTGTACGAGATCGGTCTCAACGGCAGCCGCGTCGGCGACGCCGTCCTGGAGCCCGGTGACACGGGCTACGCCAAGCGCGTGCACTACGCCACGTACGACGTGACCAAGATGCTCCGCGGCGGCGCCAACACCATCGGCGTCTCCCTGGGCAACGGCACCGACAACGTGATCTCCACGGCGGACCGGTACCGCAAGTTCGCCGGCACGATCAGCGATCCCAAGCTCAGCGCCCAGCTCGAGGTCACGCTGAACGACGGCACGGTACGCCGGGTCGCCAGCGGCGCCGACTGGAAGACCATGCTCGGCCCGACCACCTTCTCCAACTGGTACGGGGGAGAGGACTACGACGCGCGGCGGTCCGAGCCCGGCTGGGACGCGCCGGGCGCGAGCCGCGAGGACTGGGACCCGGCCGTCGTGGTGGCGCCTCCCGGGAGCGGCACCGTCCTCACCGGCAAGGAGGAGGAGCCGGTCCGTGAGATCGAGACGCTGAAGGGCACCGTCGCCGGCCAGGGCGACGGCTACAAGGTCTTCGACCTCGGCCGGAACATCGCCGGCTGGCCCGAGATCACCATCAAGGCCCCGGCCGGCACCGCGGTGCGGATCTACCCCTCCGAGAGCCTCAAGAACGGCCGGGCCGACCAGTCGATCAGCAACGTCGGGACGCCGATCTGGGACCAGTACACGACCCGCGGTGGAGACAGGGCCGAGACCTGGCACCCGCACTTCTCCTACCACGGCTTCCGCTACCTGGATGTACGAGGCATGCCCGCCGGTGCCACGGTGTCGGCCGCCGGCATCGCGCTGCACGCCGACAACACCTCGGCCGGCGCCTTCTCCTCCTCCAGCGACCTCATCGACGGCATCCACACGCTCATCCGCCGGTCGGTGGAGAACAACATGATGAGCATCCTCACCGACTGCCCGAGCCGGGAGAAGCTCGGCTGGCTGGAGCAGGACCACCTGGTCTTCGGCGCCCTGGCCGCCAACTACGACCTGGAGGCGCAGCTGCGCAAGAGCGTGCAGGACATGGCCGACGCGCAGACGGACACGGGACTGATCCCCTCGACGGTGCCGGACTACACGGTGCTCGCCGGCTCGTACCGGGACGACTCCAACTGGGGCGGCTCCTTCGTCGAGGTGCCCTGGCAGCTGTATCTGACCTACGGCGACACCGCCACCATGCGTCAGTACTACGCGCAGATGAAGAAGTACGTCGCCCACCTGGAGACGCGCGTCACCGGCGGCCTCACCGACTACAGCCTCGGCGACTGGATCACCCCGGACACGACCTTCCCGAAGATGGTCTCGGGCACGTACGGCTACTGGGCGACCGTGGACACGATGTCCAAGATCGCCGGCGTGCTCGGAGACGAGGATGACGCGGCGGCGTACCAGGCCAAGGCCGACACCAGCGCCAAGGCCCTGTCCGGCAAGTACTACGACGCGAACACCGGCACCTTCGCGGGCGGCGGACAGGGCGCGGAGGCGCTCGCCCTCGACATGGGCGCCGTCCCCGCCGACCAGCGGCAGCGGCTCCTCGACCACCTGGTCGGCAGCATCCAGGGAGCGGGCTGGCACCTGCTCCTCGGCGAGATCTCGCTGCCGGCGGCGTTCCGCGTCCTGTCCGAGGCCGGGCGCGACGACGTCATCTACAACGTCGTGACGCGGACGGACAGCCCCAGCTACGGCTACCAGGTCGTCCACGGCAACACGGCGCTGGGAGAGACCTGGGACGGCGGCAGCGGCCAGTCACAGGACCACTTCATGCTCGGCTCGATCGACTCCTGGTTCACCGAGAAGCTGGCCGGCATCCGGCAGGCCCCCGGCTCGACCGGCTACCGCAGGCTACTGATCACTCCGGCCGTCGTGGGCGACCTGACCCATGCCGCCGGTTCCTACCGGACACCCTACGGCGAGGTCCGTACGTCCTGGACCAAGAAGGGCGGCGCCATCGAACTGACCGTCACCGTCCCGCCGGGCAGCACCGCCGAGGTGCACGTCCCCGGCTCCGGAGCCGTACACCAGGTCGGCTCGGGCACCTGGATTTTCCGTTCCCAGTGAAGGGGATTCCCACCATGAAGAAACGGTTTCTCGCAGTGATCGTCGCCGCCGGGACCACGCTGGCGGCCACACCGGCGTGGGCCGGCACCGACCACGCTCCGGGAGCGCCCACCGGTCTGACGGTCGGTGACCAGGCGCGTCCGCTGGACGTCGAGGGCGCGCCGATGTTCGGCTGGCTGCCCCGCGACGCCGACCCCGGAGAGGTGCAGTCCGCGTACCAGATCAAGATCTACGACGGCCGCCGGACCGTCTGGGACAGCGGCCGGGTGACCTCCTCCGCCGAGTCCTACGTCGCCGGGCCGAGTCTCACGCGCGGCGCGACCTTCACCTGGACCGTCCGCACCTGGGACCGGGCAGGCAAGGCGTCACCGTGGTCACGTACGGCCTCCTTCGACACCGGCATCGCCGACGCCGACTGGGGCGCAAGCTGGATCCGCCGCACGACGGCGGAGGCCGACGACTACACGTACGCACGCAAGGAGTTCACCGTCGGGCGGAGCCCGGTCACCCGGGCACGCGTGTACGTCGCCGCGAGCCAGCAGTACGAACTGCACGTGGGCGGCCAGGTCGCCGACCGGGGCGCCGCGTACTCCTATCCCGGCGAGGGCTACTACCGCACCGTCGACGTCACCCGCCTGCTCAAGGCGGGCCGTCCGGCGGTGGTCGGCGCGCTCTACCACTGGTACGGCGCCGGCCAGGGCCGCCCGAAGGGCGAACCCGGCCTGCTGATGCGCGTCGTCGTCGACCACGCCGACGGGACCCGGCAGACCGTCGTCACGGACGGTTCGTGGCAGGTCGCCCGAGGCCCGTGGAAGAAGACCGCGTACCGCAACGGCGACGGCCGTGACTACGTCGAGGACATCGACGGCACCGCCGAGCCGCTGGGCTGGGACCGTCCCGGCTTCGACGCCTCGTCGTGGACGGCACCCCAGGTCATCGGCGTGCATCCGGCGGGCGTGTTCACCCACCTGCAGGCTCAGGAGTCCGCGCTGACCCGTCAGACCATCCACCCGGTCAAGGTCACGAGGCTCGCCTCCGGCGCGGTCGTCGCCGACTTCGGCAAGATCATCCCGGCCGTCCCGCTGGTCCGGTTCCGTGACGGGGTCAAGGACCGGGCCGTGACCATGACGGCCGGCTACCTGCTGAATCCCGACGGCAGCGTGTCGAACTCTCCCCACGACAACCAGAGCACCGACCTGACCTACCGCTACACCGAGCGGGCGGGTGACCAGACGTTCCGCGCCTTCACCTACGAAGGCTTCCGCTACCTGCAGATCGACGCGCCCGCGACCGACATCGCCGCGGTCGTGCAGCACACGGATGTGCCGGGCCAGGCGCGGCTGCGCACGTCCAACGCCGGGGTGGACGCCGCGTACGACCTGATGATGCGCTCGGCGCTGTACGACTCCCAGGATCAGTTCCTGGACGCTCCGACGCGGGAGAAGGGGCAGTTCCTCGGCGACACGGTCGACGTGTCGCTGGCCACGATGGCGGGGTACGGCGAGCGCCGGCTGACGCGCAAGGCGATCCGGGAGTTCATCGCGTCCCAGGCGCGGTACTGGCCGGACGGGCGGCTGAACGCCGTCTACCCGAACGGCGACGGCGCGCGGGACATCCCCGACTACACCGAGATGTTCCCCGGCTGGGTCTGGGAGTACTACCTGCAGTCCGGTGACACCGCCACGCTGAAGGCCGCCTACCCGGTGATGAAGGCGATCGCCGACTACGTCCGCCGGTACGTCGACCCGTCGACCGGGCTGGTCACCAAGCTGGCCGGCGGCTCGGGGGCGTACGTCAACGGCATCATCGACTGGCCGAACCGGTACGGCTACGACACCGCCGCCACGGCGCGGACGACGGTGAACATCCTCGGCGTCGACGTACTGGACGAGACCGCGAGGGCCGCCCGGGCACTGGGGGAGGACACCGGCACGCTCGAGCAGGACGCGAAGTCCCTCACCACGGCGATCAACGCCAGGCTGCGGCGCACGGACGGCGTCTACATCGACGGCCTGGAGGCGGACGGCACGCAGAGCACGCACGCCTCCCAGATCGCCAACGCCTACGCGGTCGCGTACGGCGTCACCTCGGACGGCGCGGTGACCGACTACGTGGCCGGGCTGGATCTGCAGATGTCGCCGATGACGGTGCACCTGCTGATGGCAGCCCTCGCCGGCCGGCCGGATGCGCTGGTCAAGCGGCTCACCGACCCGGACGGCATCGGCTGGGCGAAGATCCTCGCCTCCGGCGGGACGTTCATGTGGGAGTCATGGGAGGCGCCGGAGACCGGCGACAGCCTCTCCCACGGCTGGGGTTCGACCTCGCTCGTCGACGTCCAGCGGAGCCTGCTGGGCGTGACGGTCACGGCTCCGGGAGCCGCCCAGGTACGGGTACGGCCGCCGGCGTCCGGCCTGACCTGGGCCTCCGGCACGGTACCCACCCAGCGCGGCGACGTGAGCGTCACCTGGCGCATTGATGGTCGCCGTACGACGGTGAGCGTGTCCGTCCCGGTGAACGTCCGGGCCGAGGTCGACCTGCCACCGGGCCACGTCCACGTGACCGGCGACGCCCGCCGTACGGGCGACGCGGTGTACTCCGCCGGCTCGGGCCACGTCACGTTCACGGTGGACCGATGACGAGACAGGCGCGCACCGCCACTTGAGAAGTGGGTGCCCGGCCCATCGACGACCTGCTGGACGCCGCGCCGACCGACGGCGTCCAGCAGGTGGTGGGTCCCCAGGTCGCACCCCCCTGAGGCGCCCGTCTGGCCATGAACTAAGGTCTCCTTAGTGACTCAACAAACCTTGGTTCGCCGCGAGGTGGACTGGGCTCGGCCCGTTCGTACGGGAGCCGAGCCGATAGAGCGAGGAGACGTTCCGTGGCCAAGTTGGCGATCATCATTGCGAGCACCCGTCCCGGGCGGGTCGGACTGCCGATCGGGCAGTGGACCGACGCCCAGGCGCGGGAGCACGCCGGCTTCGACGAGATCGAGCTGATCGACCTCGCCGAGCTGAACCTGCCGTTCATGGATGAGCCCAACCACCCGCGGCTCGGCCAGTACACGCATCAGCACACGCTCGACTGGAGCGCGAAGGTGCGCGGAACGGACGCGTTCGTCTTCGTCATCCCGGAGTACAACTACGGCTACACCGCGCCGCTCAAGAACGCCATCGACTACCTGCACAACGAGTGGAAGTACAAGCCGTACAGCACGGTCAGCTACGGCGGCATCGGCGCCGGCCTGCGCGCCGCCCAGATGCTCAAGCAGGTCCTCAGCACGCTCCGGATGACTCCCGTCTTCGAGGCGGTCGCCATCCCGTTCGTTCACCAGTTCATCGACGAGGAGGAGAATTTCGTCCCGAACGACATGGTGATCCCTTCCGCCAAGGCGATGTTCGAGGAACTTGTCCGCGTCGAGGCGGCCCTCCGCCCGCTGCGCGCGGACGAGGGCACGGAGTGAACTGAGAGGCGGGCCATGCCCGAGATCCATCCGGTTTGTACGCGATTTCATTCCGCGATCGAGTTGATCGGTGCCCGCTGGACCGGGGCGATCCTCCGGGTCCTGTTCACCGACCAGCACCGCTACGCCCAGATCAAG
>DASQPY010000317.1:0-2081 GCA_035643735.1 Actinoallomurus sp.
GGCTGGTCCCCTCGGCCCGGGAGGCCAGGACCCGCAGGGCATGTGGGCCTACGGGCAGGGTGGGGAGCCGCCGAAGAAGAGCCGTAAGGGCCTGGTCACGGGGCTCGTCGTCGCGGCCGCGGTCGTCGTGCTCGGCGGTGCCGCCGCGGCGGTGGGCGTGGACTCCTCCGGAGACGACAAGAAGCCCGCGGGAGCCTCCAGCGCGGCGTCACCGTCGAGCGCACCCACCTCCCCGGTCGACGCGGGAGTACCGCACTCGCTCACCGTGCCCCGGTCCGTCGGCATCTACCGGCGGCTGACCGGAAGTGTCGCCGACCGGATCACCAAGACGATGCGCAAGTCGATGGAGCAGTCCGAGGACGGCGCGGAAAATGCCGACGTCTACACCAAGGCCAGGTTCGCGATCTACACGAAGGACGGCGACGTGCAGCACATGCTGATCTTCGTCGGCATGTCGGGCGCTGACAGCCCCGCGATCGCCGAGGAGCTGAAGTCCGACCCGCCGTCCGAAGAGGTCGACTCCATGTTCGTCGGCATGGGCATTGGCGACGCGAAGGACTACCCGGCCGGGCGGCTCGGCGGCGCGCTTCGCTGCGGCAAGGGACCGATGAGCGGCACCACCGCCACGGCCTGCGCGTGGGCGGACTCCTCGGTGGCCGGCCTCCTGATCGCCCCGGGTAGTGGCAGCGCGCCGGCACTCGCGAAGACGACCCTCGACCTGCGGAACTCCGCCGAGCGCTGAGTACACGGGGGGCGAGCCGCGCCTTCGTCGGTGCCGCTGGTTAGGGTCGCGCCATGAGCACCGATGGGGGGCGGCGTCGCCTCGGGGTCATGGGTGGGACGTTCGATCCCATCCACAACGGGCACCTGGTGGCCGCGAGCGAGGTCGCGCACCTGTTCGCCCTTGATGAGGTCGTCTTCGTGCCGACCGGGCAGCCGTGGATGAAGGAAGGGCGTAAGACGTCCGCGGCGGAGGACCGCTACCTGATGACGGTGATCGCGACGGCCTCCAACCCGGCGTTCTCGGTCAGCCGCGTTGACATCGAGCGGCCCGGGAAGACCTACACCATCGACACGTTGCGGGAGATGCGCGAAATACACGGGCCGGATGTCGAGTTGTTCTTCATCACCGGCGCCGACGCCCTGTCGGAGATCTTGTCCTGGCGTGACGCGGATGAGCTCTTCAACCTCGCGCATTTCATAGGCTGTACCCGACCGGGCCACAATCTCGCCGATCCCGGTCTGCCCGGCGGCGGTGTGAGCCTGGTCGAGGTGCCCGCTTTGGCGATCTCTTCGACCGAGTGCCGCGAACGGGTACGTGCCGGGGAACCGGTGTGGTACTTGGTGCCAGATGGGATTGTGCAGTACATCAATAAACGAGGGCTTTATCGTGACAGCTGACGGTAAGACCCCCGCAGGGAGGAACACGACAGCATCGTGACCGCATCCGACAGGGCCAACCAGCTGGTCCAGATCGCCGCCGACGCCGCGGCGGAGAAGCTGGCCGAGAACATCATCGCCTACGACGTGAGCGAGCAGCTCATCATCACGGACGCCTTCCTCCTCTGCTCGGCCGCCAACGACCGGCAGGTACGCGCCATCGTGGACGAGATCGAAAAGCGCCTTCGCGAGGACGCGGACGTCAAGCCGATCCGGCGGGAGGGCGAGCGCGAGGGGCGCTGGGTACTCCTCGACTACGCGGACATCATCGTGCACATCCAGCACGAGGAGGACCGCGTGTACTACGCCCTGGAGCGTCTCTGGAAGGACTGCCCGGAGATGGACCTGCCGGCCGGCATCAACGCCCACGCGTCCCAGCGCGTACGCGCCGGAGAGGGGCAGTGAGCGAGCCGGACGCGGGCACGCCGTCGTGGCCGGGGCGATCGACCCGGCGCACGTCGGCGTCGTACGGCTCGCGTGCGCGCGGGTCCGGAGTGGGTCGATGATCGAGCGACGTGGAGGTCGTGCTGTGGTGGCATCGGTGGCCGGCCGGAGGCGCCGCGCCCGCGCGGCGGACCGCGTTCGTGCGGAGGGGAGCCGATGACCGGGTCACGCAAGATCGTGCTGTGGCGGCACGGCCA
>DASQPY010000318.1:0-3438 GCA_035643735.1 Actinoallomurus sp.
CGTCCACGTGGGCGGCGGCCTGGACGACTCGGAGGGCTACTTCGTCCAGCCGACCATCCTGGAGAGCGCGGATCCGGCCGACGAGATCTTCACCAGGGAGTACTTCGGCCCGATCCTCGGCGTGCACGTCTATGACGACGCGGACTACGACGCGATGCTCACCCAGATGGAGAGCGCCGCGCCGTACGGCCTGACCGGCGCGATCGTCGCGCGTGACCGCCAGGCCATCGCCGCGGCATCGGACAAGCTCCGGTTCGCCGCCGGGAACTTCTACGTCAACGACAAGCCGACCGGCGCGGTCGCCGGCCAGCAGCCGTTCGGCGGCGCGCGGGCCAGCGGCACCAATGACAAGGCCGGCTCGATCTTCAATCTGACCCGCTGGGTCAGCACCCGCTCGATCAAGGAGACGCTCGTCCCGCCGACCGACCATCGGTACCCCCACATGGGCTCCTGAGCCACGCGTGAGAACGGTGGCTCCCGCGCCTGGTGGGAGCCACCTTCGCCTGCGTGGAGGTGGCGGCTGAACAGCGAGTTTGCGTACGTAGGGGCCCAACCCCGACGATTAACCGTCAATCCGACTCGCCACAGGAGCCCGCTATGCCCCGTCTGGTCTTGTGGAACGTCGATCACACGCTGGTCGACGTCGGCCGGGTGACGCGGGAGGCGTACGCCGAGGCGTTCGCACGGGTGACCGGACGACCGCTGGTCCGTCTCGCGCCGACCGCGGGACGCACCGAATCCGAGATCATCTTCGAGACGCTCGCGTTCAACGACGTGGTGACGACCGAAGACCACCTCGCCGAGTTCATGACGGCGCTGGGCGACGCGTTCGCCTCGCGCCGCAAGTCGATCCGCAAGGACGGCCGGGTGCTCCCCGGCGCGCGGGAGGCCCTCGCCGCCGTCGGCCGGCTGCGGGACGTGATCCAGTCGGTCCTGACGGGCTCGATCGAGCGCAACGCCATCGCCAAGCTGACCGCCCTCGGCCTGGACAAGTACGTCGACTTCGAGGTCGGCGGCTACGGCTCGGAGACCTACCCGAAGGCGGCGCTGGTGGAGCTGGCGCGCACGCGTACGGCGCAGAAGTACGGCACCAGGATCGCCGAGGCGGCCACGGTGCTCATCGCGGACTCGCCGAACGACGTGCGTGCGGCCCAGATCGCGAGCGCCCGCACCATCGCGGTCGCCACCGGCAACGCCACGGAGGCCGAGCTGCGCGGCGCGGGCGCGGACGTCGTGATCCCCACGCTGGCCGACACCGACCGCGTCGTACGGGCCGTCGAGTCCCTCACCGGCGACGGCGGACGCTGAGGCCCTCCGGGGTCCGCGCGGCGCCCCGACAGCCCTTGACGGGAGGGCCGTCAGGCGCGTCCGGTCGTCTCAGCGGGCCGGCTGGGGCGTGACGCCGGCGAAGCGGAGCAGGTCGACGATGCCGAAGTGACCGTCCCGCGTGCCGAGCGTCGGCCGCCAGTGCGGATAGGCCGACCGGTAGGAGGTCGGATCCGCGTCGAGCAGGCCGACCAGCACTTCGGCGACCAGCCGGCTGCCGACCGGTCCGAGATGCGCTCCGCCGGCGCGGACCTCGGCCTCTTTGAGGATGTAGTACCAGAGGTAGATCGGCCCGGTCGTCTCCAGTTCCTCGTCCGTCAGCGGAACTTCGCCGATCTTGCGGGCCACGTCCTGTCCGGAGGGCAGGCCCAGGGTCTCGCTGCGGAGGAGGTTGCGTACGGCGAGTGATGCCACCGGCCGGGCGAGCGCCCCGTCCTTGGCCCCGGGTACCGCGCTGACCGGAAGGTCGAGCAGCTGGGTGTTCAGTCTGGCCACGATCTTTCTGGCGAACTGCGCCCGCCGGTGTGGATCAGTGGGGAACAGAAACGACCAGTCCACGGCGTGGTCGGCGTCGACCGGGCCACCCCGCAGATCGGTCCGCGAAGTCGCGGACATGTCCGGATCGTCCGGGAAGATCTTTCCACTGAAGCGTTCGTTGATCCGGTAGGAGGACCGGACGGTGGGGTGGCCGAAGCGAAATGCGGCGGCCGTGAACTCCACCGGGATGAAAGGCCTTGCGCCCGGCCGGAAGAACCGTGGCCCGTGCGTCAGGACATCGGCGACGACGGCCGGGTCGGCGACCATGGGCAGGAACTCGTGCAGGATGATCCACTGGTAATGCCAGCGGACCAGTCGTTGTGCGTGCGCGAATACTTCGCTGTAGTAATTGTCCACGTCGAGCAGCTGTTCCAGCGTGGCGTCCGGCTGTTCCGTCGGCGGCTCGTCCGGTGGCGCCGGCGGAAGGTGCTCACCGAGGACGTTGGGAATGGCGCCCGCCCGGAGTTCGTCGACGACACGGTTGTGGAACTTGATGAAGGCAAGGTGAAGCTGGGCCAGGACCATGTTCTCGTCGTTGCGCGGATCGCCGATCAAAGCGACCCCTTCCGAGGTCCTGGCCAGGTCGACACCGTCGGCGGAGGTCAGGAGCTTCGTCTGGTTGGACGACTGCTCGTAGAGGTGCGGGCTTACCGTCGGTCCGGTGGCGTAGAGGTTGTCCATGTCCAGCCGCGGTGAGCGGAAGTCGAGCAGGCCGTTCGCGTCGGTCGGACGATCGAAGACCGAGGTGGCCTCCAGCGTCAGATCGTGATCGACGAACTGGCCGAGATAGGTGAACCCCGCATGAAGGCGTGGGCTCTCCTGGTCTTCCGTGGTCTGGCCGCCATCCATCTTTCCGCCGGGAAGCCCGAACTCCCTCGCCATCTCGAGTCCGGTCGGCCGACGTGCTTCCAGGGTCGGGAACATGCGTCCGAAGTCGCCGCCCAGCCCATTACCGCCCTGCCGGCCGCTGAGCCGGCGAGAGGTCGAGCCATGTACTGCGCTCATGCTGTCTCTCCTGATCAAGGTATGCGAAATAGGCATCGCCCGCGGACATCCGGCGATGCGGTATTGGCCTGACCGAGAGAGAGGTTAATTACAGGACGAAAAGTCCATGGAATCCCCCTTGATGCTGTCACCCCGTGGATGGCGGCCACGCCCCGCGCGATGGCGCCATTTTATCCGACGAGGTTAGGTATCCTAAGTGTTCTTTTTCAAGTAGAAGCGCAAGATTTTTCGATATGTCCTGTATTGACCATAATGATTTTGATCGAGACCATTGAGTCCCTTGCGGCCGGCGTGGAGGTGCGTCCTGCCCGTCGGCATCATGATGGCGTTGTCGTGCGCCGTCCTCGTGGCGGCCGGAGTGTGGCCGATGCGGGTCCTATCCTGGCGGCATGTCTGAGGCCGTACCCGAGCTGAGCATCGGCCAGGTCGCCGAGCGCACCGGCTTGAGCGTTCACGCACTGCGTTTCTACGAACGCGAGGGCATCTTCGCCAACATCGTCAGGCGCGGATCCGACGGCCGTCGCCTCTACACCGAGGACGACGTCGACTGGCTCACCGTGTGCGTCGTCC
>DASQPY010000319.1:0-8552 GCA_035643735.1 Actinoallomurus sp.
GAACCCCCAGTTCGGGCCCGAGCATCCGGCGGTCGTGAACCCCAGCGCCATCGGCGCGCGGCTGGCCGTCCCCGAGCTCACCGTGGCGGAGCTGGACCTGTCCTGGTACGAAGGCCCTGCGCGCAGCGGCGGCGACATCGTCGCGATGGCCACTACCGGTCTGATCGGCTCGCCGGGCGCGATCCCGGGCAGCTACGAGGGCGGCGTCGCGTACTTCGCCATCCAGGACGCGAGCGCGCCGGTCCCCGGTTGGGACCCCCTGACCGCGCCCCGCATGATCACCAGCGGTCTCACGCTGTTCCCGACCGACCACCGGCTGACGGTGGCCAAGTACTTCAGCCACCACCGCCTTCCCTACCGCGAGACCGAGACGTCGATCATCGCGAGCCTGCCCGACGGCGGCCAGTGCCTCGCCGAGTTCGACGGCAGCGATCGCTTCGTCTCCATGTCGATGGAGCTGGCCCGCTGAGCGCGGAAAACCGTTCGACGCCAGATCCCTCGCGACCGTAGCGTTGGCGGCATGTTCGGTATGGCCGCCCTCCTGTCGCCCGCGCCCGACGCGCCGGGCGCCGCGGCCATGCCCACCTTCGGCGGCCTGCGACGCTGACCCTCCTCCGCTCCGTCCTTCGAGAACCCGCGGAGGAGGGTGGCGCGGCGTCCCGTGCGGACGCCTGGTTCTCACGTTCGATCCCTGACGCGAGGACACATCATGGCCAAGCAGCGGTACACGCGCGGCAAGCCCCACATCAACATCGGCACGATGGGGCACGTCGACCACGGCAAGACCACGCTCACCGCGGCGATCACCGCGGTGCTGGCCCGTCAGGGGCTGGCCAGGGTCGTGCCGTTCGAGGGCATCGACCGGGCCCCGGAGGAGCGAGACCGCGGCATCACCATCAACATCGCGCACGTCGAGTACGAGACGCCGACCCGGCACTACGCCCACGTCGACATGCCGGGCCACGCCGACTACGTCAAGAACATGGTCACCGGCGCGGCCCAGATCGACGGGGCGATCCTGGTCGTGTCCGCGCAGGACGGCGCGATGCCGCAGACCCGTGAGCACGTCGTGCTCGCCCGGCAGGTCGGCGTCCGTCACGTCGTGGTCGCGCTCAACAAGGCGGACACGCTGGAGGACACGTCGGGGGTGGCGGGGCGTAGCCACGGGGGTGAGAACAGCGAACTGCTGGACCTGGTCGAGCTGGAGGTGCGGGAGCTGCTGTCGCAGTACGGCTTCCCGGGCGAGGAGATCCCCGTGGTGCGGGTGTCCGGGCTGCGGGCCCTGGAGGGCGACCCGTACTGGGTCAGGCGGATCGAGGACCTCCTGGACGCCGTCGACGGGTACGTGCCGATCCCTGCGCGGATCCTGGACCGGCCGTTCCTCATGCCGATCGAGGGCGTGCTCACCATCACCGGGCGCGGCACGGTCGTGACCGGTGTGGTGGAGCAGGGCTCGATCCGGCTCGGGGACCGCGTGGAGGTGGTCGGGCTCGGCGAGACGTTCGCGACGGTGGCCACGGGGCTGGAGACGTTCGGCCAGACCATGGACCACGCCGAGGCCGGGGACAACGCCGCCGTGCTGCTGCGCGGCGTACGGCGCGACCAGGTCCGGCGGGGTCAGGTCGTGGGCGCCCCGGAGGCGATCCGCCCGCACGCGAGGTTCCGCGCGGAGGTGTACGTGCTCGGCGCGGACGAGGGCGGCCGGAGCAGGCCGTTCTTCACCGGGTACCGGCCGCAGTTCCACATCCGGACGACGGACGTGCCGGGCGAGATCGCGATGGGCGAGGGCGGCATGGCGCTGCCCGGTGACACCGTCACGATGACGGTCTCGCTGGGCCGCCCGATCGCGCTGGACGAGGGCCTGGGCTTCGCCATCCGCGAGGGCCACCGTACGGTCGGCGCGGGTACGGTCACGGCGCTGCTGGACTAGGGCGTGTCCGACAGTCCGCCGGGCGGGGATCTCCCGCCCGGCGGGCGGCCGCTCAGATGCCCATGTCCTCGATCTGCTTCAGCAGGTCGGCGCGGGTGTCCGCGGACGAGGTCTGCACGGCGGCGCCGGTCGGCGGGCCGGCCTTGGTGTTCGTACCGCCGCTCCGCCTGCGCTCGCGCAGGATCCAGCCGCCGGCGATGCCCGCGACGAAGCCGAACAGATGGCCCTGCCAGCTGATGCCGCGGTGCGGCAGCAGCACGGTGAACTGGTAGGCGAAGCACAGCGCCATGACCAGGCCGACCGCGATGTCGAGGCGGTGCCGGTCGAAGAAGCCGCGCACGATCACGTAGCCGAAGTAGCCGAACACCACGCCGCTGGCGCCCGCCGTCACGGTGCCGGGAGCGGAGGTCAGCCACGCGCCGATGCCGCTGACCAGCACGATCAACGCGGTGAGGCTCAGGAACTTCTTGACGCCGCGGAAGGCGGCGAGGAAGCCGAAGATGAACAGCGGGCCGGAGTTTCCCTCGATGTGCCCCCAGCTCAGATGCAGGAAGGGCGCGGTCAGGACGCCGGTGACATCCCCGAGGTCACGCGCGTGGATGCCGTAGCCGACGCTGAGCCGGTAGTCGTCGGCCCAGTTGATCACCTGCACGACCCAGATGACGGCCAGGACGCCCACCATCACCCAGAACGCCCTTGCCGCCTCGGCGAGCACCGCCTCGGCGTCGACCGGCCGCCCGTCCTCGCTGCCCATGATCACCGCGCCTCTCCGGCCGAAGCGTATCCCTCATCGAAAGATAGCCCGTGAAGCGCGGCGTGGACGCGGCTGATGAGGCGTTCTCAGGAACGAGACGGCTTCTCCACCGGTTTCTCGGCCAGGCGCCGTGGACGCAGTCACACAGGGGCGCTCCGGCGTTCGGTCGCGACGGCCTGGCGTACGGCCTCGGCGGCCCAGTCGTCCGACGACGTCGCCCGCATCCGCGCGCAGAGCGCGCGCCAGTCGCCGGAGGTGGCGAACAGGACCTTGCCCAGCCCTGCGGCCTCGGCGAGCGCGCCGAGCGCCAGCGTCCGCCGTTCGGGCGCCACCCGCGTGGTCACGGCGTCAACGACCCGCTGGTGCGCCTCCCAGAGCGCGACGATGTCGCGTACGGGGTACCAGGTCTCGGCGAACAGGCCGTAGCTGCGGTGCCGGTCGACCTCGACCTGCCCGCGCTCCAGCATCCGGGTGAGCAGGCGCTCGGTGAGCTCGGCCCCGCTCAGGTGGGCCACCCACTCCTGCGGCGTACGGGAGGAGACCGCGATCTGCGAACGCAGCTCGTCCAGGATCGGGTCGCCGACGAGCGGGCCGTCGACCGCCACCAGGGCGGAACCGTCCATCTTGAGGTGGCCGGCCAGGGCGAGTTCGGACAGCAGGGCCCCGGCGACCCCGTAGTCCATGGCGGTGGGGGCGATGCGGCACTTACCGCGGATGTCGTGGGCCAGGAGCAAAAGCTCCTCTACCAGCGTCTCGGGCACGTTTCGAACGTTAAAGGCCCTGTTTGTCCGCTCGGTAAACAGAAGGCAAAGTGTTCAAGCCGGCTCGGGGACCGGCCCGCGCCGGATCCTGGCCGAGAGCACCGCCGCGACCAGGCAGAGTGCGCCCGCTCCGTACCAGGCGACCGCGTAGTCGCCGAGATGGTCGCGGACGACTCCGGCGGCCACGGCCGCGATCGCGGCGCCGATCTGGTGCGAGGCGAACACCCAGCCGAACACGATCGGGCCGGACATGCCGAAGTTCTCCCGGCACAGCGTGACCGTGGGCGGCACGGTCGCCACCCAGTCCAGCCCGTAGAAGATGATGAACACGAGCATGCTCGGGTGCGCGGTACGCGCGAAGAGGCTCGGCAGCACGAGCAGCGAGCAGCCGCGCAGCGCGTAGTAGACGCCGAGCAGGACACGGGAGTCCATCCGGTCGGTGAGCCAGCCGGAGAAGATCGTGCCCACCACGTCGAAGACGCCGACGAGGGCCAGCAGGCTCGCGGCCGTGGTCTCGGGCATTCCGTGGTCGTGCGCCGCGGGGATGAAGTGCGTGCCGACGAGCCCGTTCGTGGAGGCGCCGCAGATCGCGAAGCCGCCGGCGAGCAGCCAGAACACGCGGGTCTTCGCCGCCGCGGTGAGCGTGGCGACCGCTCGCCGTGCCGCGCCGGTGGACGTGGCGCGTGGCAGCGGCTCGGTCGCACCGTACGCCATGAGGCCGACGTCCTCGGGGTGGTCGCGCAGCAGGAGGGCGACGAGCGGCACGACGGCCAGCGCGGTGAGGCAGACCGTCACCGCCGCGGTCCGCCAGCCGTACATGTGGGTCAGGTGGGCAAGGACCGGCAGGAAGACGAGCTGGCCGGCCGCGCTCGCCGCGGTGAGCACGCCGGTGACGATGCCGCGGCGCGCGACGAACCACCGGCTGGTCACGGTGGCCACGAAGACCATCGCCATCGACCCGGTCCCCAGGCCGATCAGCGCGCCCCAGCAGGCGATGAGCTGCCACGGCGCGGTCATGAAGACCGTCAGGCCGCTGCCGGCGGCCACGAGGACGAGCGCCGTCGCGACCACCTTCCGCATGCCGAACCGGTCCATGAGGGCCGCCGCGAACGGCGAGGTCAGGCCGTACAGGAGGAGGTTGACCGAGACCGCGGCGGAGATCGTGCCGCGCGGCCAGCCGAACTCGTCGCGGAGCGGGTCGATGAGGACGCCCGGTGTGGCGCGGAACCCCGCGGCGCCCACGAGGGCCACGAGCGCGACCGCGGCCACGAACCAGGCGCGGTGGAGGCGCGGGCGGGTCTTGGGCGGGATTCCGGGGATCGTCGCTGTCACACGAAGGATCCTCGGGTACGCCGCGTACGCGGACGAGTGGCCGGAAAGCCATCATCTGAAATAATCGGGCCATGGCTCATGAGATCGCCCTGCTCGCGCTGCACGACGTCGTGGTGTTCGACCTCGGCGTGGTGACACAGATCTTCGGCGCCGCCCGCGACGTCGATGACCGGCCGCTCTACCGGGTGCGCACCTGCACTCCGGACGGTGAGCCGGTGCGCACGTCCGCCGGCTTCCTGCTCACGCCCGGCGACGGGCCGGACATCCTGGGCACCGCCGACACGGTGATCGTCGCAGGCGTCCACGGGGGCACGGCGATGACCGAGGGACGGCTGGAGCCGTACGTCGCCGGCGCGCTGGCCCGGAGGCGTCCGGACGCGCGGCTGATCTCGATCTGCACGGGCGCGTTCGTCCTCGCCGCGGCGGGCGTGCTCGACGGGCGCAGGGCCGCCACGCACTGGTGGCACGCCGACCGGTTCTGCGCGCTGTACCCGAGGGTGCGCCTGGACGCCGGCGTGCTGTTCGTCGACGACGGTGACGTGCTCAGCTCGGCCGGTGTGGGCGCCGGCATCGATCTGTGCCTCCACGTGGTCCGCCACGACCACGGCAGCGAGGCCGCCAACCGCGCCGCCCGCCGTTCGGTGGTCCCGCCGTGGCGTGACGGCGGCCAGTCCCAGTTCATCGAACGTCCCCTGCCCGACCTGGCGGGCGCGTCGACGGCGCCGACCCGCGCCTGGGCGCTGGAGCGTCTGCACGAGCCGCTGGCCCTCCCCCGGCTGGCCGCACGGGCCGGCATGAGCGTGCGGACGTTCACCCGCCGGTTCCGTGAGGAGACCGGGGTGAGCCCGGCCCAGTGGCTGCTGCGCCAGCGGGTGGAGGAGGCACGGCGGCTGCTGGAGACCACCGACCTCCCCATCGACCGCGTGGCGGAACGCGCGGGCTTCGGGACCGCCACGTCGATGCGCCAGCACCTCCACGCCGCCGTCGGGGTGTCGCCGACGGCCTACCGGAAGACCTTCAGCCGGACCGGCTGAGCCGGCCGGACATGCCGCCGCCGGCGGAGAGAATGATCCGAGCAGAACGGCGTGATGGATCTCGCGGCCGTTCGGCGCGGCCGGAGCCGCCGATCGGACCTCAGCCCGGCCCGGGAACGTTGCGGGTCTCACCGGCGAGCTGCCGGGCGAACCCGGCGAGTTCGGCCTCGAAGAACTCCTCCGTGTCGGTCACCGCCCACGTCATGTGGCCGAAGATCTCCATGGCGATGATGCCGTACAGCCTGGTCCACGCGGAGAGGAAGGCGAACACCACCGGGGTCTCGATGTCGGCTCGCCGGGCCACGTACAGGTCCAGTGACGGCACCAGGTGGCCCTCGATCGGGTCGTCGGGCGGAACGACGAGCGTCCCGCGGCGCCACAGTTCGGCGAACTCGCCGAGGAACGCGGCCCCGATGCACGCGACCGGGTTGTCCGGCGCACCCGGCTCCTGGTCCGGGCCGGCCGCCCCGGGCACCGGCGGGCCCAGCATCAGGCCGAACTCCTGCCGATGCTCCAGCCCCCATCGGCGGAACGCGCGGGCCATCGCCAGCACGCGCAGGATCGGATCGTCCTCGGGCACTTCGTCGCGGGCCGCGTACGTCACCCGGCCCAGCTCTTCGAACAGCTCACCGCGCAGCGCCGCGACGAGCGCGTCCAGGCTCGGGAAGTACCGGTAGAGGGCCGAGGTCGTCATGCCCATCTCGCGGGAGATCGCCCGCAGCGAGACGGCCGGCGGGCCTCCCGACACGAGCAGTCGCCGCGCCACCTCTTTGATCTCGGCGACGGCCTCGACTCGCCGCCGCTCTCGCCAGGTGGTCGCCACCCCGCCCCCTTTTCCCGGTCCTGCGCACTTGACACGAACGTACACCATAGACAGAGTGAACATCGTTCACAGTTCGGTCTTACGTTCACTATGGACGGCTCAGGAGGTGGCAGGCGATGGCGCGGACGGACGTCGTGGGCGAGACCGGAAGGTCCGGCCGGCCCGTGGAGGTTCCCGCGATCGAGATCAGCGGGTTGACCAAGGTCTACGGGGCGTCCACGACCAAGGCGGTCGACGACGTCTCGCTGTCCGTACCCGCGGGAACGGTCTTCGGCTTCCTGGGTCCCAACGGAGCGGGAAAGACGACGACGATCAAGATCCTCGCCGGGCTCCTGTCCGCGACGAGCGGCCAGGTACGGCTCAACGGGCTGGACGTGGCCCGGCAGCGCGCGGCGGCGATGGAGCAGTTCGGCGCGGTTCTGGAGGGGTCGCGCAACATCTACTGGACGCTGTCGGCCATGCAGAACCTCCTCTACTTCGGGCGTCTGCAGGGGATGCGGACCTCGGAGGCACGGTCGGCGGCCGAGAGGCTGCTCCGTGGTCTCGGCCTGTGGGAGCGCCGGGATGAGAAGGTCGGCGGCTACTCCCGCGGGATGCAGCAGAAGGTGGCGGTGGCCGCCTCGCTGATCGCCGATCCGCCGATCGTGCTCCTCGACGAGCCGACGATCGGGCTGGACGTCGAGGCGACCCGCACGGTCAAGGACTGGATCCGGACGCTCTCGAAGGAACAGGGCAAGACGATCCTGCTGACCACCCATCAGATGAACGTCGTCGAGGAGCTGTGCGACCGCGTGGCTGTCATTCGTAAGGGGCAGCTCGTGACCGACCTGCCCACGGGCGAGCTGCTGGCCCGGTCCCGTGAACGCGACAAGTACGAGATCAGGATCGGCGGCACCGCCGGCGGCCTGGTCCTCCCCGAGGGGTTCACCGCGGTCAGCGGCGAGGAGACGACGCTCATCGTCGGGCGGCTGGAAGACCCGCGGGACCTGTACCCGCTCGTCGACCGGCTCCGCGTGCACGGCGCCGTGATCGAGTCGCTGGCGCAGGTCCAGCCGGATCTGGAGGACGTGTTCCTGGATCTGATCAATGAGCCGGCCCGATGACGAGCACGGTCCCGGCGCCGCCCGCGTACGTCGCCCGCCGGTGGCTCACTCCCCGTACCGGGATCTCCGTGCTGCGTGCCGAGGTCGGCAAGGGGCTCACCACGCAGCTGGCCCACCCCGTCGCCCACATCGTGACGCTGGTCTTCACCGCGACGGTGTACCTCGGCCTGCAGTACGTCATCGGCCAGGGCACGATCCGGCACGACCTGCTCCCCCCGACACTGGTCGGGGTCAGCGGATACCTGATGCTGCAGTTCGCGAGCATGGTCATGGTGGCCGACCTCGTCGAGGAGAAGCGGGGCGGCACCTTCGCCCAGACCCGGCTGACCCCGGCCCCGCTGTGGCTGATCATGATCGGCCGGCTGGTCACCGCCTCGGTGATGGGCGTGGTGGTGGCCGTCGTCGCCACTCTGGTGCCCATGCTCGTCACCGGCACGACGATCCCGCTCACCTGGGCGGCCCTGGTGCCGTACACGCTGGTCGTCGTCAACGTGCTGGCGTTCACCTTCATGCTGGCGGCGTTCGCGCTGAGCTCGCCGATGATCGGGGTGCTCCAGTCGTTGCTGACCTCGATGGTCATCCTGCTCAACGGCGCGGTCATGCCCCTGTCCCTGTTCCCGGGCTGGCTGGCGGTGGTCGCGCGCCTGCTGCCGACGACGATGGGGGTCGAGGCGACCGCGAAGGTGCTGTTCAAGGACGCGTCGCTGGGTGACATCTGGTCCGACGGCACCCTGCCATGGCTCATCGCCTACAGCGTCGCCCTCGCCCTCCTCGGCTGGTACGTCTTCGTGCGCAATCACCGCAGAGCCCTGCGC